>JALSSH010000001.1 GCA_026984385.1 Ardenticatenia bacterium
CGATGTCGGCTCATCGCATCCTGGGGCTGGATAAGGTCCCAAGGGTTGGGCTGTTCGCCCATTAAAGCGGTACGTGAGCTGGGTTCAGACCGTCGTGAGACAGGTCGGTCTCTATCCGCTGTGGGCGTAAGGAGGTTGAGAGGAGCTGCCCCTAGTACGAGAGGACCGGGGTGGACGCAGCGCTCGTGTGTCAGTTGTGGCGCCAGCCGCATCGCTGAGTAGCGACCTGCGGAGCAGAGAACCGCTGAAAGCATCTAAGCGGGAAACTGGCCTCAAGATGAGCCTCCTCACTGGGATAACCAGGTAAGACCGCTGGGAGACGACCAGTTTGATAGGCCGGAGGTGGAAGCACGGTGACGTGTGGAGCTGACCGGTACTAAGGGTCGAGGGCTTATCGAGCGGGTGATGCGGAGGGGTGTGCGTTCTAGGGTTACTGACGACTATGCTCAAGTGAATAGTGTGAATGCAGAGAAGGTGCTGAAGTTGGTGGTTATGGCGGTGGGGGTACACCCGGTCACATCTCGAACCCGGCAGTTAAGCCCACCTGCGCCGATGGTACTGGAGGGGTAGCCCTCCGGGAGCGTAGGTCGCCGCCAACTTCACCCTTCTCTTTCCTTCTCCCCTGCCCCAAAAACTGCATATCAACCTCAAACCGTGCTAAGATTGACTTAGGACGGCTTTGTTTTTGTTCCAGGGAGTAATCTCTATGCCCGATTTGAACTTCAACGCTGGCAACCCCGACGCCCCCCTAGCCGAACGGCTCGGCACATTGATCGAAAATCTCTCCTCGTATATCGAATACTATCACGGCGGGACGGTGGAGCTGGTCTCCTTTGACGGCAAAGTGGCGCGGGTCAAGCTGGGCGGCGCGTGTGAAGGCTGTCCGCTTTCGCTCAACACACTACACGGCTGGATCGCGGGCACGGTGCGCCAATTTTTCCCCGAAGTGATCGTCGAAGAATCTGCGGAAGAGCGCTAACGGCTCGGCGGCAAGTTGAGCTTATCCGAAGCAACGGGGCGGACTTTCCTAAACCGCTCCGTTTGCATTACACTTAGGCCTGTACAAGAACTTTGCGAAGGGAGCGGCATTGTGGGAAATATCTTTTTGCTGCTTTTTGCCATCACATTGGTGGTGCTCTATATCGCCGTGCGCCGAGCCTGGTTGGGCACGTTGACTTTGGGCGTGGGGGGCACGGTTCTGAACACGTTGTTTGTGCTGTTTTACGCGCTGTTGGAACAAAAAACTTCCACCGCCCAGGCGATTTTTGCCGGCATCGTGGCAGGCGTGGGGTTTTCGGTCACGGTGACCGTGATCGCGTTGTTTTTCCGCACCAACCAACCGTCAGCCGCGGTCAAATTGGTTTCTCGGGCGACCGAAACGCGCCGCCCCGCCGCAAAGGAGAGTGAGGCCGGTGGACCAGAAAACGATCGTCGTTAAGCGGCAGTCCAAACGCCGCCCGCAATTTTGGCTGAAGGCCATCGGCTCGCTGGGGATATGGCTGCTCTGGTGGCGCAATAACTATTTGACGCTGACCGACCGCGCGATTGTGCGGCGCACGGGTGTTTTTGTGAAAAACGAGCGCGCCGTGCCGCTTAACCAGGTGCAAGATATTTCCATCACTTACGGGCCGGTGCGGCGGCTTTTGGGGCATGGTGATATTCGCATCGAGACGGCGGGTAGCGCGGGAACGGAGATCGTCATGCACAACATTGACGATCCGGAACAATTTCGCGCGTTGGTATTCCGCCAAATTGATGAGTTTTACGGCGACAACACGCCTGCAACGGAAAAGGACAAGGCGAGGGCCTAGCCTTTTCGGGTCGGCTATCGCCCGTGTGCCGCTGCGTGAACGTAGAGCGGGGGCATAGCGGGCGCTTGTGTTCTGATGATAGAATCAGGGCGCGACAGGAATCTGCCAAGAGAAGTCGGAGCGCCCGATGAACTATCCTCCCCCGCCCCCAAAGCCCGATGACACCATGCCTCACCATAGCCCGACCGCGCGCGGTGTGACGCCCCCGCTGCCCACCGAACCGCGCGGCGCGTACCCGTCCGCACAATATCCAACAACGACGCCTGTCGCCCCGCCCCCAACGGGGCGCCGAGCGCGTTTTGGGCGAGGGCGTCGGGGACGGCGCGGGCGGACGGTTGGCCCGGGCGTGATCTTCGGCTGTATGGGCGTGGTGGGGGTGTTGTTGTTGGGGCTGCTGGTGGCGGCCTTTCTGGTTTATGACCATTATACCCAGCGCCTGGAAGACCAGATCGCCAAGCTCGACGATCTGGCGGACTATCAGGGCTTTGAGTCTACGATCATCTACGACCACGAGGGAAACAAGCTCTACGAGGTGATCGGCGAAGGGCGGCGCACGCGCGTTTCGCTGGAGCAAATCCCCGAGCACATGATCCAGGCCACGATTGCGTTGGAAGACGACACCTTTTACGAAAATCGCGGCATTGATATTCCCAGCATTTTGCGCGCGGGCTGGCAATACATCCGCTACGGCTACATCGTCTCCGGCGGCTCGACCATCACCCAGCAACTGATCCGCAACGTGCTCTTCACCGAAGAATACAAATACGAGCGCTCGCTCAACCGCAAGTTGGACGAGGCGCTTTTGGCCGTGATCTTGACGCAGCGCAAGAGCAAAGATGACATCTTGGAGCTGTATCTGAACGAAATTCCCTACGGGCATTTGGCTTACGGCGTAGAGGCCGCCGCGCAAACGTATTTCGGCAAGCACGCCAGCGAGTTGACTTTGGGGGAAGCGGCGCTTTTGGCCGGCTTGCCGCAAGCGCCCGCCGATCTCGACCCGCTCAACCCGGACCCCGCCGTGCAACAGCGCGTCATGGGGCGGCGCAAGCTGGTTTTGGACTTGATGGTGGAGGAAGGCTACATCACGCGCGCGCAGGCGGACGCGGCTTACGCCGAGCCGTTGAACTTTGTCAACGCGGATATCCGTTTAGACGCTGCGCCGCACATGGTGGTTTATGCCCGCAGCCAGCTTGAGGATTTGCTCACGCGGGAGTTGGGCTTGCCGCAGGACGAGATCAAGCGCATGATCGCGCGCGGCGGGTTGCATGTGTATACCAGCGTGGATATGGACTTCCAGCATCTGGCGGAAAACATGGCCCGCCAGCAAGTGGAAGCGATGCGCGACGCGCACAACATGCACAACGCGGGCGTGGTGATCTTGCGGGCGGAGACGGGCGAGATTTTGGCGATGGTCGGCTCGATCAACTACGAAGACGAGAGCATAGACGGGCAGGTGAACATCACCATCGCCCAGCGTCAGCCCGGCAGCGCGATGAAGCCCTTTACCTATGCCGCCGCGATGGAGCACGGTTGGAGCGCGGCTCAGGTGATCTGGGACACCGAGACGCATATCCCTTTGCCCGGGCAAGCGCCGTATGTGCCGGTGAACTACGACGGGCGTTTTCATGGGCCGGTGCGCTTGCGAGAGGCGCTGGCAAACTCGTACAACATTCCGGCGGTGCAAACGTTGCGCGCCATCGGGTTGGAGTATTTCATCTGGACGATGAACCGCGTGGGCGTCAGCAGCCTGAGCGACCCGTCACGCTACGGGCCGTCGTTGACGTTGGGCGGCGGTGAGGTGACGCCGCTTGAGCTGACGACGGCCTATGCCACGTTGGCAAACGGCGGCGTTTACGTGCCCAATACGGCGATTGTGTGCGTGACGAATTCGGCGGGCGAGATTTTGTACGAGTACGAGCAACGTTGCCCGCCTTCGGCGCATTTGACCGACCGCTCGGTGAGCGTGCGCGCGGAAGGAACACAGGTGCTCGACCCACGCATCGCTTTTGTGATCAGCGACATTTTGGCGGATAACAGCGCGCGCACGCCCGCTATGGGCGCAAACAGCCCGCTTTATACCCCGAGCATCCCCACCTCGGTCAAGACGGGCACAACCAACGATTTCCGCGACAATTGGACGGTGGGCTACACGCGCAATATTGTGGTGGGCGTGTGGGCGGGCAACACGGACAACTCCGAGATGATCCACGTCTCGGGGCTGGACGGGGCCGCGCCGATCTGGAACGGGATCATCTCGGGGATTTACGGCAATCCCGCCTTGTTGGATAAGCTGGGCGCACGTCCGCCGGACGACGCACATTTGCAGCCGCCCGGAGGCGTGTATCAGCGGCAGATTTGCAACATTTCGCGCACGGCGCTTCAAGACCCCGCCACCAGTTGTACGCCCGGGGTTTTCGAGTGGTTTTTGGATAGCCCGCCGCTGATCCCCGACGCGAACGGAAACTTGGTGCAGATTGCGCCCAGCCCCGCGCCGCCCCAGTCCGCCAACGGGCCGCAGCCGCAGGAGATCGAGCCGGGGCTTTGGCGGGCGCACGTTTTCCCGCTGGCCCCAAACATCGCCAACGCCATCGCCTCCGCCGACCCCAGCGGTAAAACCGTGCCGCCGAAATATTGCCTTGTGCCGATTGAGGTGGTGGGGCAGGTGCAGGGTGTGCGCGAACAGCTTTTCATTGCGTCGCCCGCCGACCCGAACGACGATTTTTACGCACGGCGCTGGGCTTTTGCGGCTAACGTGGCGATCTTGCCGCGCTATGCTTGCAACGCGCAGATGCTGAGCGTTGGCCCGCCGCAAGCGCAGAGCGCGCCCGGGGTCACGGCCTACATCAGCGCGCCCACGCCCGGGCAAGGCTACGCAGCGGGGCAGCAGATCGACATTGTGGGCACGGCCACCTTCCCCGATGGCGGATTTTACAAAGTGGAGATACGCGGCGGCCCGTTTGCAGACTGGACGACGTTGGGCGACGTGAACAACTGGCACAACCGCAGCGGGGTGACCGATGGCGTGCTGGAGTCCATCATGGGGGGCGCGTTGCCGCCGGGCGGGTACGAGGTGCGCTTGGTGGTGGTAGGACAGGAGGGGAACGTGCTCGCAACGGTAGAATCGTCGTTTGCGGTGGGCGGTTGACCGCGTGGGCCGAATTTATACGCCGCCGATGCCTTGCCGAAAGCTCAAGGGGCGATCCCGCTTGGAAA
Organism: Ardenticatenia bacterium; assembly: GCA_026984385.1. Lineage (GTDB taxonomy): Bacteria > Chloroflexota > Anaerolineae > Aggregatilineales > Aggregatilineaceae > JALSSH01. The sequence continues at coordinate 5,025 of JALSSH010000001.1, forward strand.
ACGCCCCCCAGCGAACCGATAAGTTGCCACACCCGCCCGTATGCAGGATACTTGTGGGCACACACGCGAACAAGACGGTAAAGTGAAGGTCTGCTATGCGCTCATTTCGTAGATTGCGTCGCTTCGTGATCGAAGACACGCATCCGATCGTTCCCTTTAACGAACCGGCCAGCCAGCTCAATGTGCTCAACAAGCCGTTGTGGTTGCACCACAGCGATATTTTGGACGCAGTTTGCGGCCCAGCGGGGGTGGAAAGCCCGCTGGAAAGCATCCACGAGCTGCCCGAGCGGGTGGATCGTCACGACGAGATCATCGTCTATCGGGACAATCTCTACTTTGACCGCGAATTTTTCGAGGCGTTTTACGAAGAGGCGCGCACCAGTCAGCTCCCCAGCCGTGCCGCTTTGCCCGCCGACGATGCCGCGTGGATGAAGTACGCGATCCCGCTTTCTCGGCTGGAGCCGGTCTTAGATTTGGACGGCAGGCCGCTTTACTACCCGCTGGATTTGTGGTATTTCCCCCAAGGATATGCCGAACCGCACAAGTGGCGTATCGTGCCCGTCTATAGCGATTATAAGGAAATCGGCTACTACAACGTGCCGGACTCGATGAGCAACATCCGCCCCACTGCCGAAGGAGGCGATTTGGGGCGCGCGCTGGACCTTACGCATTTGCTCACCGAGCGTTCTTGTCTTTCGCTGGATAGCTGGGTGCATGTCTATTTTGCCAACATCATCCTGGGCGTTTTTTCACGCGGGAAACGCTTTGAGACTCAGGTCTCTGAACATAACGTCCTTGCGCTGCGCGTGCTCTTCCAAGCTATCTTGGAGCAAAAACAGGTGCTCTCTTGTTCCAAGGTGGTGACGGTGGGCGAAGGC
>JALSSH010000002.1 GCA_026984385.1 Ardenticatenia bacterium
GGCACATTGCCCAAAAAGGCCGCGTTCATGCCGTTGAGTTTCAAGCCGCGTTCACGCAAAGCCCAAGCCACACCCGCGCCGTAGCGTGCCCACGCGGGTAGAGGTTGCCCGACGACGTCGGCGTGTTTTGCTAGGTGGTGCAACGAAAAGGCGACTTCTTCCTCCAGGTCTGCCGCGTAAAGCCGCACCAGGTCGGGCGCTGTGCCGTAAGCTGCCGCCAACCAGATTTCGCGGTTCAGCCCACACGTGATCACCGGGCCGCCGTGAGTATCCACATGGCCGCCCAACACGTTGACACGCCCGGGGGCGCGCACGAAAACGTCCGGCGCGCGGCCCGGGAAAGCGTGTTCAAAAGCGACGAGCAATGGACGGGGCGGGGCAGTAAAAGTTTGCATCATCATAGGTAGATGTTAGGCGTTGTACCAGTCGTCGAATTCCACCAACAGCCCTGCTTTGTGCAAAGCAGCGGCCAGCGCGCGTTCTTGTCCGGCCAGCACCAACACCGCCGTCGGGCCGAGTTGTGCGCCCACATAGCGGCGCAGTTCCGGCGTTTCCAAAATCGTTTGCAACACGTCCGGCGCAGTGGTGCGCAACACAATAGCGCGCGTCATCCACACGTCCGCGCCGCCGCTGCGCTCCCAACGCTCCAGCAATTTTTGCACTGCGTTGGGAAGTGTATCCGGCCCGCTCACTCGGCGCAAAAAGGCGCGGATCGTGTCGGTTTGCACGCCTTGTTCGGCGGCGCGTTGCAAACTTTCGGCGGTGAGACGATAGATGTACGGGTCGCCCGCTTTTTCCCATGTGGTGATCCGCGCAACCTGAAAGCGCTCATAGCGGCTCATCGTGCGTGAGGCAAGCATGGAGCCGTCCGGTTCGAGGCGAAGAGGCGAGGTTTTTTCGGGCGGGTCCGGCCAAGCCAGCTCGCCGAGCAACGCGCGCCCGTAAGCGGTCAGCCGACACAACGCCCCCCCATCCCCGATATCCATCAGCCCCAACCAGTGCATCGGGCCGGTTAGGATAAAGCGTAGCAACGCGCCCTCGACACGATCCCAGCTTTCAAAGCCGCGCAGATATTCGCCGCTTTCCGCGTCGCGGATATACCAACTGTCGTAATCTCCACCCGGACGTTGAAAGTCCGGCTCTTCTTCTTTGATCAGCGCGATCAGCTCATCGGCAGGCCACCAGGCATTGGGCGGGGCCAGCTCCAAATACGTGAGCACGGTTTGACGCGCCAAAAGCGGATCGTTGGCCCACCCCGTGTCTTCCGGACGCAACCCGGGCGTGTGCCACAGCTCGTTGAAGTGTACGCCAGCGCGCCACGCTTCCGCCAATGCACGCACTTGGCGGGGGCGCGTGTCGTCCAGCCAATCACGTGCACGCGAAGGGACGGGCTTCAGCAACCCGTCGTCGCGCGGGGCGGCCACCTTCAAATCCTGCGCCAATCCGAGCAACAATGCGATCTCTGCCGTTGAGCGTTCCGTCAGCCAATGGGGCGTCAGCGCCTCGGCGATCTGCTCTCGGGCGGCGGCGGGTTCGGCTGCGAGGATGTTGGCGATCTGCAGATAGGCCAACAGCGTCGTTAAGTCGTCCACCAAAGCGGTTGTGGCGGGCACAATGTGCTGTGGAGTGTAGAGGGCCTCTGCTTCGGGCGGGACTAGCTCGGCTGGCTCGTCGGTCTCAAAACCGGTGGCGTGCACGGGGAGCACTTCGGCTAGGTCCGGGGGGACATAAACGAAAGCCTGCACGCCGGTTTTGCCCTGGTCAAAAGTTTGCGCCACCAGGCCGCGATAGTAAAGCACCTCGGCGACACCGAGCGGTTGGAGGTGCGGTTTTTCTCGCTTGCGGCGCTCCGGCCCCATCTGGCGAATTTCGCCGAAGAGACGGCAAAATTGCGCCTGGGGCATCTTATGTTCCGGCGCGCCGAGCAGCGTTTGCAATGCGCCGCGTTCTTCGTCGCTGAGCCGCTCCCATTCCGCCTCTGCGCGCTGCGGGTCGAGCATCGCTTCGGCCAAGACGCGGGCATCGGTGCGTTTGTCGCCGCTTTCCAGGTCAACATCCCAGCGGTGCGCGATAATCGCCAGCAGATCCGGGTCGCAGTCCAACAAAGTGGGGTATAAAGCGCGCATAGGGTCATCCAATGCTCTATCGTTCCCAAAAAGCGTTGATTGAAGGGTAATCGGGGCGGGCGCTTGACGCAAGTTTTGACGTGGGACGAGGCGAACACGGCCAGTCGGCGTGTCGTTTTCTCGCGCCAGGAAGGGGGGAAGTAGGGTACTTCTTGCGCACGCGCCGAGCGGGTATAATGGGGCGCGCATAGCGTCCGCACATCACAAGGAGTAACGCAACGATGGCACGAGTAGGCTATATCGGACTGGGGCTGATGGGGTCGGGCATGGCACGGAACTTGCTCCGCGCAGGGCATACACTGGTTGTTCACAACCGCAGCCGCGCCATTGTGGACGAGTTCGCCCGCGAAGGGGCTATCCCCGCCACTTCTCCGCGTGAGGTGGCCGCCCAGTGTGACTTTGTCTTTACCAATTTGCCCGACTCGCCGGACGTGGAACAGGTCGCCTTAGGCCAAGATGGGATCATCGAAGGTGCACACGAAAACCTGATCTTCATTGACAACAGCACCATCAAGCCGGAAACCGCCCGCAAAATTGCCGCCGCGTTGGCCGAGGTCGGCGTGCTTGCGCTGGACGCACCGGTCAGCGGTGGGGACATCGGCGCACGCGAAGGCACGTTGAGTATCATGGTCGGTGGGCCTCAGGAGGCCTTCGAGCGCACCTTGCCGCTTTTCCAAGCGATGGGGCGCACGATTACTTGGGTGGGAGAAAGTGGCGCAGGGCAGATCGCCAAAGTTGCCAACCAGGTCGTGGTCGCCGGCACGATGGTTGCGATGAGCGAGGCGCTGGTGTTGGCGCAAAAAGCCGGCGTTGACCCGCAAAGGGTGGTGCAGGCGATCAGCCAGGGCGCGGCACAATGTTGGGCGCTGGACCATAAGCCCCCTAAAATCTTTCGCCGCGATCTTTCCCCGGGCTTCAAAGCGTATATGCAGGCCAAAGACCTCAAGATTGTGGTGGATACCGCGCGCACGTATCAGGTCGCCGTCCCGCTCACTGCCGTTGCGCACCAAATTTACGAGGCACAGGTGGCGATGGGCAACGGTGAGTTGGACAACAGCGCCGTGATCACGGTATTGGAGGCGCTGGCGGGGGTGCAAGTCGGCCACGCGGAGGATATTCCATAGCCGCCGCGCGTTGTGCGTGGGGCAAACGTCTTGGACAAGCCCCCCAGCGACCGCTATAATGCGCGTGGAGATAGCGCATAGTCGCACGGCATCAGCACAGGAAAGGCACATCACGGGGAAAAGCATGAGCGACAACCCATTGGACGAACTCGCGCCGCTCTCAGACGCATCCCAACCAACGCCCACGCCCGAGCAGGGCATCCCGCCTGTGCCGTCTACGTCGGAGCGCGGGCATCCCAGCCCCTACGCGGCATCTTACGCGCCACCGCCGCTTGGCTATGCGCCTCCGCCGCCAGATGAGCAGGTGGCGCGTTTGCTGGCCGAGCCGGAAGAATGGGCCGCTGCTGAACACCCTATCCCTGCGCCTTCTGCACGGTTGCTGATTGTGGGCGTGGTGATGGCAAGCACCTTGTGTTTGTGCTTGGCGCTGGTGAGCATGGCGGGCTTTGCGGGCTATCGTGACGGGCTGGCGACCAACGACGCGCGCCTCACGCAAACGTTGGCGACCGGTATCGCCCAACAATACGCGACCGGCGTTTCGGACTTGCAAGCCGGTTATGCGGAATTGGCCGAAGCGCGTTTTGCGTGGATTGTGGAAACGTTGCGCGCCCCCACCCAATACGCGCTGGACAGCCCGATCCAGTTGGCGGTGGCGCGCACGGTCGCCGCCTACACCGACACGCCGATCCCTAGCGCCACACTCACCCTCACTCCAACGCTTACACCGCCGCCCACACAGCCCGCCACCCCAACCCCTAACCCATTGCAAGACCCCGCATATTTCTACAACCAGGCGGAAACCGCGTTGCGTCTGGCGAACTATGAGGACGCGATCGAGTGGTTAGACGCGCTCACGGCGCTTGATCCCGCATATCGTGCGGAAGACGTGCGCGCTTTGCTGATCAAGGCGTTGACGCAGCAGGGAAAAATCTATTTGCGCGGCCAAAATCAAGATGGCGAGGACAAGCTCGCGCGTGGCGTGTACTTGGTTTATCGCGCCAGCGACTTAGGCGAGATCGAAGATACGTTGTTGGGCGAGGCGATCTTTGTCGAAAAATACGTCAACGCGCGTAATTACGTCAACGGGGGATACTACACCGCCGCACTCCCGATCTTGGAGGAGCTGTGCGGTATCAATTGCGAATGGAGCTATCACGGCGTGAGCGTGCGCAATTTGCTGGAAAAAGCTCAAGCCGGGGCCAGCACCGCGCCCTAGTTATAGGCCCCGGACGAAAGCATCTCTTGCACCATCGCCAGAAAATCTTGCGTATGAATGGGCTTGATGTGCCAGCCGTCAATGCCCAATGGCTCGACCTCGGAAATGAGGTGCGGGCGCGCGGTTAGGATCATCACCTTCATTTGCGCCAGGCGCGGCACATTGCGCACATAACGCAGCACTTCGTCGCCGGAAACCCCCGGCAGCCCCAAATCCAAGATCAACAAGTCCGGCGTGACACGCTCCAACATATCGAGCGCCACCGCCCCGTCATTAACCGAGATGACTTCGTATTCCAGACGCGCGACCAGGTTGGCGAAAAGCTCCAAAAGCCCACGCTCATCGTCCACCAACATCACGAGCGGCACAGACGGAACTGCACGATCCCCATCATTCATGCGATTTCTGAGCCTGCCTCACATAACTTATTTACATGCCTAACGCGAACGATCTCCCTCAAGCGTGCTCTAGAGAGCGTAATATGGCCCGCACAGGAGACCCACACGCGCGAGCCAACTTGAGCGGCAATGCAACAAGCTCATATACCCCATCCGGCACATGCGCGAGCTGTAATGTTTCCAAATGGAAAAGTCCACGTTGGCGCAAGCGGTGATGACAAGGCAAAGTTTGGCTGTCGAAGCGGTCTACTGAGGGGCTATCTACCCCGAGCAACACCGCTCCTTGTTCGGCCAACCAGTCGATCAATTCGACCGTAGGATAAGGAAAATCTTGCGGCCATTCATCATCCGGCACATCGCTAACCCATGTGTGAAGCAAAAGACGCTGTACGCCGCTCAGGTCATGGGAGGCAAGGTCTTGGGGAGTGATGCCGCCGTGTTGCCGCTTCACCGTGACCACATGGGCCACCCCAATAAACGGCTCTAGGGGCATTTCCGACGGGTGCAAATCACCGTCGTTGAAATGATAAGGTGCGTCGGCATGGCTGCCGGTGTGAGGGCTGAGCGTGATGGTGGTCAAGTTAACAGACGCGCCGTCTGCCTTGCGCAATGTATGGGTCAGTGTAAAGGGCGTATCTCCCGGCCACACCGCCAACGTCGGCGCAATCGTCCGACTAATGTCGTACAAGAAAGACATGCTCCCTCGGCCCGTGAACGTGCGTTCACTTATCTACCCAATACCAATACCCTCGCTTCTGCCTATTCTTCGACGACCGGTTTCCGTCGCGCGGCGAAGCGTTTTGGCGATCTATCTATGTGACAAAGGCTTGGTGCCCTGCGTGGCGTTGCCATGCCCCGCTTTCCAGAATTTCTTGCATGGTCTCCACAGCCAGGTGCACCTCGTCGTCCGTGTTATAAAAATGCGGTGAAACCCGAATGCCGGCTTGGGGACGATAGTCAATGATGATGTTGCGCGCCAACAACTCGCGCGACACCTCGTAAGCGTGAGGTGGGTTGATAGTGACCGTCCCACC
>JALSSH010000003.1 GCA_026984385.1 Ardenticatenia bacterium
TACCCTCACGCTGACGCCTTCCGATGAGGAGCTTCTCCGCGACGATGTGCCCCAACGCGGAGGCTTGGACGCGCTCACTACGGAGCAGCGGCATTATTTCGTCGGCCAGCGGGACGATGTGGTGCGAGTAACGTTGGAAGCGGAAGACGGTTTTTTGCCCGCGTTCTATATCGGGCAACAGGGCGGGGAGGACTTGCTTTTTTCCGCTGATGGCGGCGCGATGAAGCGCATTTCAGCCACGCTCACTTTGCCCGCCGATGGCGCATATGTGGTCGGCGTCTACCCCGGGCAATTTACCCCGATGGAAGGGGACTACACGCTGACGGTGAGCTGGCAAAGCCGTTGAGCGGGAAAGCGAAGAAGGAGCGGGGGCGTTTTTGCCCCCGCCAAGTGTTAGAACAAACCCCAATCGTCCAGCACACCTTCTTCGGCCATCGAAGGATTCCATATCTCCAGCCCCACTTCGATGGTGGTGGTGATGCCGCCGAGCGCTTGTTGCGCGGTGAGGCGTGTGGCTTCGAGCAGTTGAGGCGCGTAGGGGCAAAACGGTGTCGTGAGGATCATCACGATGTGCATTCGGTCGTCTTGGATATCCAGCTCGCGGATGAGGCCCAGTTGCACCACGCTTAGCCCGATCTCCGGGTCCACCACCGAGCGCAGCGCTTCCATGACGCGCGCTTTTTTCTCTTCCAGCGACATCTTGCTAAAGTCCGGCGTTTCTTCTTGGGGTTGTTCGTTGGGTGTCTCTTGGCTCATGCTGATCTGCTCCCGAATGTTGTGCGTATGGCGTGAGCACGGTGGCTCTTGCCAGAGTATAGGCCAGTCGGCGGGGCGCGTCCACCTGCCGGAGCGGGAGGAGTGCGGAGATGTTGCCCTGCAGGTTCGCAAACTTGCCAAGCGCCCCGTTAGAGTTTGCTAGAAATCGGTCTTTTTTATTGCCTGATTATGGCGGAAGTTGCTATAATCGGCAAGAATGTTATTGCAAAACATTCTCATTTGAGGGAAACTTAGGCACGGGAATTTCTGAGTGAGAGAAGTAGGCCAAGTTGCATATACACGGCCTGGAGCAGACAAGCGATACGACATGAGGAGCACGATGAGCGCGACGCTAGAAATTCGCAATTTGCATGTGAGCGTGGAAGGCAAGCCCATCTTGCGCGGCGTTAATTTAACCGTGCGCCAGGGCGAGATTCACGCGCTGATGGGGCCGAACGGCTCGGGCAAAAGCACGCTTTCCAACACCGTCATGGGGCATCCGGCCTATGAGGTGACTGAGGGCGAAATTCTTTTCGACGGCGTGGACATTGTCGGGCTAGAGCCGGACGAGCGCAGCCGGTTGGGCTTGTTCCTGGCCTTCCAATATCCGGTGGCTATCCCGGGGGTGACGGTGGCGAACTTCTTACGCCACGCGATCAACGCCCGCCGCAAAGCCGAAAATCCGGAGGACAAGGGCATTTCCATTCCCGAGTTCCGCAAGCTGATGATGGAAAAGATGGAGACGCTGCGGATGGACCGCAGCTTTGCCGGGCGCTATCTGAACGACGGTTTTTCCGGTGGGGAAAAGAAGCGCGCCGAGATTTTGCAAATGGCCGTGCTAGAGCCGAAGATCGCCATCATGGACGAGACGGACTCCGGGCTGGATATTGACGCGCTGCGCATTGTGGCGGAAGGCGCGCTGACGCTCCACGAGCGGATCGAGATGGGCATTTTGATCATCACGCACTATCAGCGCATCTTGAACTACATTCGCCCGCAGGTGGTGCACATTATGATGGACGGGCGCATTGTGGAAACGGGCGGACCGGAGTTGGTGGAGCACCTCGAAGAGCACGGCTACGACTGGCTGCGGGAAAAGCAGAGCAACGGCGCGTAAGCCGAAAAGGAGCAGACCATGGCGACCGCAAATGACGCCGAACAACTGAAGGGCCTACGCGAGCGCTACGAGGAGCAATACGGCTTCCGCGATCCCGATAGCTATGTTTTTCGCACGCGCAAGGGGCTAGACGAGGAGGTCGTGCGCCAGATCAGCGCTTGGAAAGACGAACCGCAATGGATGTTGGAAGCACGGCTCAAGGCGTTGGAAATTTATCGCCGCAAACCCGTTCCCACTTGGGGGCCGGACCTTTCGGACTTGCGCGAAGACGACATGTATTTTTTCGTCAAGCCGTCGGAAAAGGAGGCTCGCTCTTGGGACGAAGTGCCGGAAAACATCAAGCGCACCTTTGACCGCCTGGGCATCCCCGAGGCCGAGCAGAAGTTTTTGGCCGGTGCGGGCGCGCAATATGACTCCGAGATGGTCTATCACCAGATCAAGAAGGAGTTGGAGCGCCAGGGCGTGATCTTCAAGAGCATCGAACAGGGCTTGCGCGAACACGAGGACTTGTTCCGCGAGTATTTCGGGACGGTTGTGCCCGCCACCGACAACAAATACGCGGCGCTCAACGCGGCGGTGTGGTCGGGTGGCTCGTTTATTTACGTGCCCCCGGGCGTGAAGGTGGAGATGCCGCTGCAAGCGTATTTTCGTTTGAACACGCCGAGCATCGGCCAGTTTGAACGCACGCTGATCATCGTGGACGAGGGCGCGTTCTTGCACTATGTGGAAGGCTGCACCGCGCCGATGTACTCCACCGACAGCCTACATAGCGGCGTGATCGAGATCGTGGTCAAGCGGGGCGCGCGCTCACGCTATTCCACCATTCAAAACTGGTCGGACAACGTCTACAACTTGGTGACCCAGCGCGCGATGGTTTACGGCGACGCGGTACACGAGTGGGTGGACGCGAACTTGGGCAGCAAGGTGACCATGAAGTACCCCTCGGTCTATTTGATGGAGCCGGGGGCACACGGCGAGATTTTGTCCATTGCCTTTGCCGGTCGCGGACAGATTCAGGACGCGGGCGGCAAGGCGGTTCACGTGGCCCCGCACACCACCAGCCAGATCATCAGCAAGTCCATCAGCAAAGACGGCGGGCGCAGCAGCTATCGCGGCTTGTTGCGCGTCTACCCGGACGCGGAAGGCGCGAAGAGCACGGTGGTTTGTGACGCGCTGTTGCTGGACGAATATAGTGAGTCCGACACGTACCCCTACATCGAGATCGAAAACCCGTTTGTTTCGGTGGGGCACGAGGCGACGGTCAGCAAGATCGGCGACGATCAGCTCTTTTACCTGATGAGTCGTGGGCTGAGCGAAGACGAGGCCAACGCGATGATCGTCAACGGCTTCTTAGAGCCGCTGACCAAAGAGCTGCCGATGGAATATAGCATCGAGATGAACCGCCTGATCCAGTTGCAGATGGAAGGTTCGATTGGCTAGGGCGCAAACGAGAGAGGTTGAAGCTGTGACTACTCGGCGTCGCGTTGCACGCGAATTTACCCCGCCTCCGCTCACCCGCGCGGACGTGGAGGCGGTCAGCAAGCAGTATGACGAGCCGATCTGGTTGCGTCAGGCGCGTTTGGAGGCTTGGGCGCAGTATGAGGCGCTGCCCATGCCCACTACGCAGGACGAGGCCTGGCGTCGTACCGACTATCGGCACATTGATTGGGGGAGCGCGGGCGCGTTGCTCAGCCCGAACGGCGGCGCGTTTGATGACATCCCGCCGGAAAACCGCGATCCGTTGCTGGGCGAAGAGCGCGGCGGGCTGGTCGCTTTTGTGGACGGAAAGCCCGTGCACGACGAGATCGGCGAGGTGCTGGCCGCTCAGGGCGTGATCTTCATGGACTTGCGCCGCGCCGCGCGCGAACACGCGGACTTGGTGCGCGCGCACTTGGGGACGCGCGCTGTTCCACCCGACGAGGGCAAGTTTGCCGCGCTGAACGCCGCGCTTTGGACGCATGGCGTTTTTCTCTATGTGCCGCGCGGGGTGCAGGCCGCTTTGCCTGTGCACAGCGTTTTTTACGCCACGCACCCGGGCGCGCTGATCGGGCGCGTGTTGGTGGTGTTGGAGGAAGGCGCGTCGGTGGACTTTTTGCACGAGACGCTTTCGCCCACCTTAGGCGCGGACGGCAGCTATATCGGCGTCACCGAGCTGATCGTGGGCGACGACGCCCGTTTGCGCTATGTGGCTTTGCAAGATTGGGGGCTGAACGTGTTTGAGTTCAGCCATCAGCGCGCCCGTGTCGGTCGGGACGCGCGGCTGGACTGGATCACGGGGCAGATGGGCGGCAAGTTCCTCAAGGCGTTTATGGAGATCGAGCTGGACGGGGAGGGGGCTTGGGGGCGCATGAGCGCGCTTTACTTCCCCGCCGACACGCAGTTTATGGACTTGGACACGCAGCAAAACCACAACGCGCCCCACACCACCTCGGACTTGCTCTTCAAGGGCGCGCTGAAGGACCACGCGCGTTCGGTGTGGCAGGGGATGATCAAGGCGCTGCCCGGCGCGCAAAAAACCGACGGTTTCCAAGCTAACCGCACCATGATCCTGAGCCGAGGCGCGCGCTCCGATAGCATCCCCGGGCTGGAAATTCAGGCCAACGATGTGCGCTGCACGCACGCGGCGGCGACCGGCCAGATCGAGGACGAGGTGCTCTACTACCTGATGAGTCGGGGCTTGCCGCGCGCGGAAGCGGAAAAGTTGGTGGTGGACGGGTTCTTTGTGCCGGTGCTGGACCGCATCCCGTTTGAAAACGTGCGCGAGCGGCTGTTGGCGCACGTGGAGCGCAAGTTGCTCGGCGCGTAAATATGTCACGAGGATACTGTCACATAGTGAGCGCTAAAACTGCTTGGCGCTCACTATCTATTTATGCAAAGGAGGATATAATTATGTGGTAAGGGCGAATAACTTGGACTCGAAAGACTCGGGAGAAAATCGATATGGGTTCAGAAAAATATCCGGAGAATTTCACTGCAATTGTTGTGGGACGAGAGGATTTTCATAATTATCGGTTGTTCGATCTTCTTCAACGCACACTGGGACAAGATCGAGTTCTACGTTGCTTGGAGACCCACCACTTGCTTGAATATTTAGAGATGAAGCCGCTAAACGCGGTAGGCGTTTTTCTTGATATATGTGGTTTCGATCCAGAGGAGTCTGTTAACACAATTAGTTATGTTCGAGATACGCATCCTTCAGTTGTTTTCTGTTTATACGTTGACTTTCATGAAAAAGAGAGGTATTGGAGATATCTCTCGTCCGCATGGAGAACACGATTCGAACATTATTTTTATTTATACAAGGTGCCCAAGGACGTAGAAATCGAGCCTGTTGTGAGACACAGTTTGCTTCTCGTTGCTCATGAGGCTGTATGGAATATACAAAGAGGGCCGATACGTATAACGCCTCCTGAAGTAGTTTCTTTGGCGCCTTCTGGTGACGCGGCACCGAGTGAAATTTTTGTGAGTTATGCTAGGGAAGACTGGGCAGCTTTTGTTTCCCCGCTAGTTGAGCAGCTTCGTGATCGTGGTTATCGGCTCTGGGTGGACCAGCATTTTTTGGTCGGAGGGGAGAAATGGATGGATGCTCTTGGGGCCGCTTTGGATGCTTGTAAGCTTTTGGTACTAGTTATGAGTCCGGCATCTTTGAAATCGAAATATGTGAAAATGGAATATAGGTACTTCTTTCATTGTGATAAACCCATCATTCCCGTTATGTACAAAAAGATCAAGCATATGCCTCCTGAATTAATTCTTATGCAACATATTGATTTTAGTCAGGGAAGCAGACGGGAGTCTTTTCGCCAGTTGGCGGCAAGTATTGATAGCTTTTTAGCTCAGATTTAGCGATGAATGCCCTTGCGTTCTACCTACTACGATACGTTTCGGTGGCATAATGGGTGTGGTAGGGGCAATGTGTAGAGATCGGAGATGGACAAAGTGACACATTCCCCACTGACGATGGAGATGTTGCGCGCACGCCGCGAAGAGATATTGCGTTTAGCGGCACGTTACGGCGTTTC
>JALSSH010000004.1 GCA_026984385.1 Ardenticatenia bacterium
CTGGAGGCTATCACACATCCGATCATCGGGCGTGCGATTGACACGCTCATTCGTCGTGCGCGGCACAAGGTGGTTGTCGTCGAGGCGATCAAGTTGTTGGAAGGGTGGCTGGCCGACCAGGTAGACGCGGTCTGGGTGGTGGACGCCAGCGAAGAAAAACAGCTTGAGCGGCTGCAAAAACGCGGCCTCTCGCGCCTAGAAGCCCTCCAACGCATCCGCGCTCAAAATCCGCAAGTGGACAAGCTCACGCGGGCCGACGTGGTGATTGCCAACAACGGCACGCCGGAAGAAACCTGGGCGCAGGTACGCGCGGCGTGGGCCAAAATTCCCCAAGCCGAAGCCGAGGAACGCATCCAAACGACGGCGCGCCGTGTGGCGGTAAGCGAAGGCAGACTCACCAGCCCGCGCGGCACGCAGGAAATCACGTTCAAAGAGCTGGAGATCGTGCGCGCGCGGCCTTCGCACGCGGACCTCATCGCGGAGTTGATTCAGAAGCGGCAAGGTAAGGCCGTCAGCCGCAACGATGTTCTGATGAAGTCCTATATGCTGGCGATGGCCGATGGGCGCATGGTGGGGCTGGTGGGCTTCATCGTGGAAAATCTGGTCACACGCTGCGACGAGTTTCTGATTGTAGACAACGTCTCTGTGCCGCAAGTGGCTTCCGCGCTGCTTGACGCTATCGAGCACGCTTCCCGCGATCTGCAAAGCGAAGTGGGGTATATCTTCTTGCCGCCGAACACGCCTGCGGAAACCGTACAAGCGTTGTTGGAAGCCGGATATGAAAAACAGGCCCTAGAAGAGATTCGCGTGCCCACTTGGCGCGAAGCAGCACGCGAAGCGCGTCCGGCGGGCTATGACATTTACGCCAAACGGCTGCGCGCTGACCGTGTACTCAAGCCGATCTAAGCTGCATGAGGCGGGACGGAAAAACGGGTGAAAACATGATCGAGCGATTGAAACAACAACCGGTCATCGGGGCGCTGCTGGGTGTGGCCGAACGCTACCCGCGTTTGACAGCGTGGGCGGTGCTTTCGGCGGTATGCGTAGCGCTGTTGGTTTACGAAGGGCGCGACGTGGGGCTGACCGTCGGCAACTGGTTGGCGCTGATCGTGGCAACGGTGATCGTCTCCGGCTTGTGTATCTGGATTGTGAGCTGGGACGACGAGGAAGAAGCCGAAAACGCAGCCCAACAATCCCCCGAGGCCAAATCGGCGGGCAACTAGCGAGGTTACTTTTCCGGCAGGGAATTTTCAGCCCGTCTCTTGTGCGAGTGCGGGCTGTTTCTTTTACCCCATATCACGTTAGGAGGTGCGCTGTGGAGCTGAAAATCGTCAAGATCGAAAAACCGGAAGCCATTAATTTTATTTTGGGGCAAAGCCACTTTATCAAAACGGTGGAAGATATCCACGAGGCGCTGGTCACCGCCGTGCCCGGCATCAAGTTCGGGTTGGCGTTTTGCGAGGCTTCTGGCGCGCGTCTGGTTCGCCACACCGCCACCGACGAGGAGATGCGCGCGCTCGCGATCCAAAACGCACGGGCGCTTTCTGCCGGGCATAGCTTCATTCTCTTTTTGGGTGAGGGCTTTTACCCCATCAACGTGCTCAAAGCCGTGCAAGCCGTGCCGGAAGTGGTGCATATCTTTTGCGCCACCGCCAACCCCACCCAAGTCATCTTGGCCGAAACCGAGCAAGGGCGCGGCATTCTCGGCGTGATCGACGGCTTTGGCCCTTTGGGTGTGGAAGACGAAGAAGGCATCGCTTGGCGCACCCATTTTCTACGCCAAATCGGCTACAAGCTGGGATAAGCAAGCGCGCCGCCTATCACACCGGAAGCATAAACCAGCGGAGTTTGTTACACTCTACGCACACGTTGGCACACAAGAAACGAGGTTACCTCTATGGCTAAGCAATATACCGCCCCGCCGGCGATGCAAATTGACCCCGAAAAGCGCTATACGGCCACCTTCAAGACCGAGCGCGGGGATATTGTGGTGGAGCTTTTCGCCAAAAAAGCGCCGATCACGGTCAATAACTTTGTCTTCCTGGCGCGCGAGGGTTTTTACGACAACACAACTTTTCACCGTGTGATCAAAGGCTTTATGGTACAAGGCGGCGACCCGACCGGCACAGGGCGCGGCGGCCCGGGTTATCGCTTTGACGACGAGCCAAGCGCGCTGGCGCTGAAACACGACGGCCCGGGCGTGCTGAGCATGGCAAACGCCGGCCCGAACACCAACGGCAGCCAATTTTTTATTACGCACGTTGCCACACCCCACCTCAACGGCAAGCACGCCGTCTTCGGCAAGGTCAAGGACCAGGCCAGTTTGGACGTGCTGATGCAGATCCGTGAGCGCGACCCGATGCGCGACCCGAACCCGGGCGATAAACTGCTGACCGTGGAGATCGCCGAAGAATAAGCAACGCTTCTTCGCGGCAAAAACAGGGCGCGCCGCACACCCGACGATTTACGACAACGGGTGTGCGGCGCGCCCATCGCGGCGAGCGGCCATCACGCGCTAGAGCAGCCCATCCAGCAAATGCACGGTGACTTTGCCCCCCTCGATATCCCGTTCCAAAATGCACTCGTCAATCGCCGGCAGCAGCACTTCTCCGCGCGGCCCGTGCACCACGTAAACGTCGTTCGCGCCCGTCTCGATCACGTCTGTGATACGCCCCAGGTGTTCGCCCTCGTCGGTGTAAACGGCCAGCCCGATCAGTTGGAAGAGATAAAACTCGCCCTCTTCCAACGGCACAGCGTCATCCAATGTCACCATCACGAACTGCCCGCGCAACGCTTCGGCCTGAGAACGGTCGGAAATGCCTTCAAACTGCAAGATGAGCAGCTTTTGGTGCGTGCGCGAACGGGTCACGGTGCGCATAGTCGCCGAGCGCGGGTTTTGCGGGTCCGGCCCGACGAACACCTGCCGTCCGGGCACTATCCGCTCCGGATAGGCGGTTAAGACCTCGATCCGCACCTCACCGCGCACGCCGTGCGGACGCAAGACGCGCCCCAGAAGCAAAAACGGCGGTTGCTGCTCAGCAGATTGCGACGGCATGGTTTGCGGCACGCCTTCAGATAATCTCCAACGTGACGCGCTTACCTTCTTTGGCCGCCAGCACGCGCACCAAAATCCGCATCGCGTTAGCCACGCGCCCGTTGCGCCCGATCACGCGGCCCATATCTTCGGGCGCCACTTCCAGCTCCAAGAGCGTCGAAGCGCCGCGCTGCACTTCGGTAACGTGTACTTGCGAGGGGTCGTCCACCAATGATTTGGCGATATACTCGATTAATTCCTTCATCTACCCACTCCACACGATGATGAAAGCACCCCGCCAACCAGCGCGCAAGCGTGTGGCGGGGGGTGGCTCTTCAGCTTACGGAAGGAACGAGCGCGTGCCCACTTAGGCTTCTTCGGTGACTTCGGCGGGTTCTTCCGCCTCCGCGACGGCTTCTTCTGACTGGGCCTCGGCAGCTTCAGCGGCAGCGGCTTTTGCGGCGGCCTTTTCCTCTTTGCTACGCGCAGGATAGCGCGTCTTGGGGCTGACCGGCTCACGCGCTTCGGCTTCGGCCTCGGCTTCCGCCAACAGCTTTTCCAAATCCTCGCCTTGACGCAAGCGCTCAAAGCGGCCCCATGTGCCCCGTTTCTTGAGAAGGCGCACAACGGCTTCGCTGGGTTGCGCGCCCACGTTGAGCCAGTACAACACGCGCGCCTCGTCGATCTCGATGGTGTCTGGTTGAGTGCGCGGGTTGTAAAAACCGATCTTCTCGATATAGCGCCCGTCGCGCGGGCTGCGCGAGTCGGCGACGACAATACGATAGCTGGGTTGTCCCTTACGTCCTACACGACGCAAACGAATCCGAACCATTGATAACCTGTCCCTTGTTGTTTGTTGAGCTTCTCACGAGTGATACCGGTTGCCGCGCAAGGAGAGGGTTCGGCAGGGAAGGATACACTGCCCACGACAACCGCGTCAGAGAACGAGCCTCTGTCCGCTTACCGAAACAAGCCGGGCAAACGCGGAAAGCGCCCTTGCCCGAATGTCTTCATCATACGTTGCATTTCCCGAAATTGGCGCAAAAGCGCGTTGATCTCCTGAACCGTTGTGCCGCTCCCTGCTGCGATGCGCCGCTTGCGGCTGGCGTTGAGCAATTTAGGGTTGCGACGTTCGGCGGGCGTCATCGAGTTGATGATCGCCTCTACGCGCTTGAGCTGTTTTTGCATCTGTTCGTCATCCAGATCAATCTGCTGACGCAGCCGCCCCATGCCCGGGAGCATATCCAGCACTTGCCCAATTGACCCCATGCGTTTGATCTGGCGGAGCTGCTTTTGAAAGTCCTCCAGTGTGAACTTGTTTTTGAGCATTTTGCGCTGGAGACGCTCAGCTTCTTTGGCGTCGAAGACCTCTTCGGCGCGCTCGATCAACGTCAGCACATCGCCCATGCCCAAAATGCGCGACGCGAGACGGTCCGGGTGGAAAAGCTCCAGGCCATCGAGCTTTTCGCCTGTGCCCAGATATTTGATCGGCACGCCGGTCACTTCACGCATCGAGATCGCCGCGCCACCGCGTGCGTCGCCGTCCACTTTGGTTAGGATCAAGCCCGTTAGCCCGACACGCTCGTTAAACCCCTGAGCAATGCGCACAGCTTCCTGACCGGTCATGGCGTCCGCCACCAGAAGCACTTCAGCGGGCTGAGTATCCCGACGGATCGCCTCCAGCTCGGCCATCATCGCCTCGTCAATTTGCAAACGGCCTGCTGTATCCAAAATGACGACGGTAGCGCCGGATTCTTTGGCCGCCTGCAAGCCATGCTTGGCGATCTCCGGTGGAGATGGCTCCGTGCCCTCTTGGTAAACGGGCACGTCAATTTGCTTCCCCAGCGTCACGAGCTGATCCACAGCCGCCGGTCGGTACGTGTCACACGCCACCAGATAGGGGCGTTGCCCTTCGCGGCGCAACTTGATCGCTAACTTGGCGGCGGTGGTCGTTTTACCCGACCCTTGCAAACCCACCAGCATAATGACGCGCGGCGGTGTCCCACTCAAGTTCAGTCGCCCGGGCTGTCCCAGCGTGCGGATCAATTCCTCGTTAACGATCTTGACCACCTGCTGAGAGGGCTTGAGGCTTTTTTGCACCTCAGCGCCGACAGCGCGCTCTTTGACGCGCGCGATGAAGCTTTTAGCAACTTTGAGGTTCACGTCCGCTTCCAAAAGCGCCATGCGCACTTCCCGCATGGCCTTGTTAACGTCTTCTTCGCTCAGCCGCCCCTTGCGCCCGAGTTGTTCGAAGACGTTTTGCAGACGGTCACTCAAACTTTCAAACATACACGTTGCCTCAACTTCGTTTTGCGTACCGGCCACGAAATTGTAAAGGATCGCTTAGCCGCCGTCAAGCCACAGCGCGCCCCGCGCCAACACGCAACCGGGGCACTGTCGTGCCGACCGCCCTGCCCGCGTCAGTGCACGATGAACATGCGCCCGCTGACCTTTGCTTTTGCTTCCGCGCAAAGCGAAAGCGCCCGTTGTGCCAACGCATCCGGCGTAGCGTCTTGCGAAAGGAGCACGTTCACACGCACACCCGCGTCGCGCAAAGCGTGCGACGCTTCTCGCATCAACCCCAACAGCCCCGCATGGCTGGCCGTGTAAGCGACCCCGTCTGCCTGGGGAGTGGCCTGGCCGTCTCCGCTGGCAATGTAAAGGAGCAAGCCGCCCCCTTCGTCGGACATTACCCGTCCGGCCAACTGCGTGAAGTAAAACGCGCCGCTGAGGTTGAGCGCCAGTACACGCTGCCAATCGTAAGCGTCCAAGCTCAACAGCGGCGCGCGTTTCATCACGTCCGCCACATGAACCACCACATGCAGCCCGCCA
>JALSSH010000005.1 GCA_026984385.1 Ardenticatenia bacterium
GATTGATCGGGCCGCCACTGCACGGCGGTGTGGAAGACCCCCAGTTGATGTCCAGCTCGTTGTCGGTGCGCGTACAAAGCTGCGGGTCGGAGGCGTCAAACTCTTGATTGTCGTTGGCGTCATCATAGACCACACCTTGCCACACGCCCGGGCCAAGCTCCGTACCGCTGCCGACCACGCGGTATTGCTTCTCACGGCCCCAATTGCCCTCAAAGACCCACCAGGGATTGACCAACTCGGCGTTGTCATAGAAGCTGAGGGTATGGGGCGTTTCGACGTCGGCGCGGTCAATCAGTGCCACGTCGTCAAGCCACCAGCCGTCGGCCACCGCACTGCGGTCCATCGCGTAGAGACGGAAACGGATGCGGATCACGCGGTTGGGATGTGTGTCGTCCGGAATGTAGGGGCTGAGGTCAACCTGCACACGTTGCCACGTGCGCATACTGACCCGTCGGTGGCGCTTGACTTCGCGCCAACCTTGCCAAGTCAGCCCTCCGTCGTCCGAAACGTTGAGTTCGAGCAAGGCGTAGTCATCACGTGCCAGGGCGTAGTTTTCCCAGTAGTAGAGCGTGGGCAGCGTCGTACCGCTCAGGTCGATATCGCCCTTCAGCTCCAAGATGTTGTTGGACTGGTGCGTGTAGTTCGCGTCAATGCTGTCGTGTACCACTCGGGCGCCCTGGTGTGGCGGATCACCCGCGTAGGAAGCCGTGGCGATACCCCACTCGCCGGAATACCAATTGACCAAGCCCGCCTCGAAGCTGTCGCTAAAGCCCACCGTGCGGATCGGTTCGTTGCGCTCCTTGAAGCATACCGAGTCGATCCACCAGCCGTCTTCGACATCGCTCCTGGAGCGCGCGTCTAAGCGGAAGCGCACGTTGATCTTCTGCCCGACGTAGGCGCGCAAGTTGACCACTTCGCGCGTCCAAGCCAGGTTGTGGTTATAGCCGCCCTCGTTAGCCACCGTGCAACCCGAGCAGCCGTAGCCGGGTGGCAAATGCCCGTAGTCAAAGTGCCAAACGGTCTGCCAAGTATCGCTACCCTCCGGCTTTACTTCGACGTACAAATCATCGTAACGCGCCAAGTCGTATTTG
Organism: Ardenticatenia bacterium; assembly: GCA_026984385.1. Classification (GTDB taxonomy): domain Bacteria; phylum Chloroflexota; class Anaerolineae; order Aggregatilineales; family Aggregatilineaceae; genus JALSSH01. The sequence goes on from JALSSH010000005.1 coordinate 1,092, forward strand.
TGGTAGAAGGTCATCTCCGGGTTGGTGCTGGCGCTCAAGTCCAAGTTCGGGAACAGCTCCAACGTCAGGTTGGTGTCGTCAATGTAGTTGGCGCCAGGGCTATCCGACCAGAAGGTCGTTCCGTCATAGGCGGAGATGGATTGGTTCTGCCCCGGGTTGTAGTCTGTGCCGCTGACCAGCGCCCATGTCCCTTCCGGCACCCAGTAGTCCGCCCCGTTTTCCATGTTGTCGCACCAGTCGGGGTAGATGACCGCCGAGGGCTTGTTGCGCAGCTCGAAGTCGTCGATCCACCAGCCGTCAGCCACGCGCGAGTTGTTGCGCGCGTCTAGGCGGAAGCGCACGTAAAACTGCTGGCCGATATACGGCGCAAGCGAGATCACCTCTTTTTTCCACACGGGGTAGGTGGAGCGGCGCGCCAGATACGTGCCGGTGAGCGGCGTCCAGGTTTGGCGGTTGTCCAGCGATATCTCCACGTAGATCGCGTCGTAGCGTTCCAAGTTGTAGTGATGCCAGAAGACCAGCTCGGGGTCCACCACCAGCGGGTCGCTGAGGTCTACGATGCCGTCGAGTTCCAGCGTGCTGTTTGTGCCGTGAATGTAGTCCCCACCCGGGCTATCGGACCAAGCCAGGCTGCCGCTGCGCACCGACTCGTTGCTGCGCGCCCATGTGCCTTCCGGATACCAGTGGTTCATGCCTTCCATGTCGTCCACAAAGCCGACGGTATAGCGGTTAAGCGCATCTTCTTCTACCGTGATGTCGTCGATCCACCAGCCATCACGTGAGCCACTGGAAGCGGTTGCGTCCAGCACAAAGCGCAACTCGATCTCTTGGCCTCGGAAATCCACGCCGCCGAAGTTAGTCAAGTCATAAGCCTGGCGTTTCCAGGTCAGGTCGGTAGCGTTGCCCGGATGCACCACTTCGTCGATCCAGTTGTTTGTGCCGGCCACCGAGACGCTGACGATGGCCTTGGTGCCCCAACGCAGCGCGTAGCGGTCGTAGAATTGCAGCTTGGGGTTCATCGAGCCGCTCAGGTCGATCGTGCCGCGCAAACGCAAGATGCAGTAGGTGCGTGGCGTGTAGTTCGTGCCCGGGCTATCCGACCAGGCGGTGAGCGGGCTGTAGTAGGCCTCGTCGGAAAGCGTCCAGTTGCAATCGCCCTGGTTGAGCTGGGCGTCTTTGACCAGGTCAAAGTTCAAATACGCCGTCCCGCTGCTGTCGTAAAACTCCACCGTGATAGTGTGCGTGCCCGCCGTTGCGACGTAAGGGCGCTCAAACAATCTGCTATAAATCGGACTCCAGCCCCACGTGCGTTTGTCTCCGCTGTTGGGCACGTCTTTGTCCACCGCCACTTGGCCGTCTACAAAGACACGCACCCCTTCGTTTTTGCGGATACGGAACAGATAGCGCGCGTCTTCCAGCGTGACAGTGGTGGTGTAGCGCGCGTAAAAGTCCCGATCCACTGCCGGGTTGGGGCTTTGGCCGGAGGAGTAGTAGAAGTTGAGTGAGTTGAGCGTTTCTTGATAAATACCGCTGCCCGGGGGCATGGCGCTCATGTTCGGCTGGCTGCCGTAGTCGTCGTAGTTCCAATATTCAGCGTTCCACGTGGCCCCTGCGAGAGGATCGTCGGCCTGGAGCAAGAAGACGCGCAAAATCGCGCGGCTGCTGGGGTCAGCGAACTCCACGCGGATCTCCTGGTTGCCGCCTGCCGGTGGGGTGAAGCGGCGGTCAAACCATGTAGTGTAGATCGGCCAGCCGCTGCTGCTCCACGTGCGGGGGTCATTCGGCTCGGGCACGTTCTCGTCCACCACGAGCTGCCCGCCCACCCAGATACGCACCGCGTTGTCCTTCTGAATACGAAAAACGTACTCTTGCCCGGCGTTAAACCAATAGGTGGTGGTGTAACGGGCGTAGAAGTTCTCGTTGATCCAATCACACGGCGCGGGCGGGCTTTGGCCGCTTTCGTAGCGGAAATTCAGCTCGTCAATAGTGGCCGTGCAATAGGGGGAGTCGGTCGGCACACCGCTGCTTCGCCAGCCGTAGTCGTCGTAGTCCCAATAAGCCACCGTCCAAGGCCCGGGGATGTTGTCGTTGGGGTTGGGGTCCCACTGATCCCCATTGTCCCCATTGTCGTTGAAGGGATAGTCGAAGCTCTGCTCGGTCGCTGTAGGGCTGGGGCCGGGCGTGTTGGTAGCGGTGGGCAGGGGCGAAGGCGTGATGTCGGTCGGCGTCCAGGTGGGGCCAACGGTCGGCGTGTTGGTGGGCAAAACCGGCGTATTGGTGACCAGGCTGGGGCTTTCGGGCGTATAGGAAGCCACCGCCGCCACCTGGGTCCAGAAGTCGTCGGGCGCCAACGTGTCACGCGGCTGGATCGTGCCGCCAAGCAAGTTGTACACTTGGTTACTAAACACGTTGCCCACAGCAGGGCCGGTGATGGTGAGTACAGCAGCCAACGCAATGGCGACCAGCGCCAAGATCAGCACGTACTCGACCAGTGCTTGCCCTCGGCTGCGCTCCGCGCGACGAAGCCGCAACGCGCGCAAGCGTGGAGGTGTGTGAGGGGTTGAGCGTACCAGTTTAGACATCAGCAATCTCCCCTTTGGTTCTGGTGAGTGGGACGTAATAGGCGTGTGCAAAGCGTTTTCATTGTGAAGCCAGGCGCGGCATATGTGCTCACCTTGTATTGCGACGGTTTCATCATAGCACACCTGCGTTCACACCATAGGCAACATTCCTATCCTCTATAGTACCTGAGTCCACCGAGCGCGGGGGTGATGATTTGTCCAAGAGTTGTCGAAAATCATTGACAATTGGGGGGGCGTAAGCGCGCCACTTCTCACTAGCCCCAAACCAGCGGGCATGTTAGGCTCTTGGCAAGGCTTGTATTGCGCTTTGAGAAAGGACGTTTTGGGGTATGACTGCGAAAATCATTGACGGAAAAGCCGTTGCCAAAAGAATGCGCGCCGAGATTGCCGAGGACGTGAAGAAGTTACAGGAACAGTACGGCGTTACACCCGGGTTAGCTACCGTATTGGTGGGGGACAACCCCGCTTCCCAAAGCTATGTGCGCATGAAACAGCGCGCCTGCGAAAAAGTGGGCATCACCTCCTTTGGGCACAAATTGCCCGCCGACGCCAGCCAAGAAGAAGTTGAGGCGTTGGTGCGTCAGCTCAACGAAGACCCGAATGTGCACGGCATCCTGGTTCAATTGCCGTTGCCCAAACACTTGGACGAAGAGCGCGTGCTCAGCTTGATCAGCTTGCACAAGGACGTGGACGGCTTCCACCCGATCAACATCGGGCGGTTGGCGATGAAAGGGCGCGAGCCGCTCTTTATCCCCTGCACGCCCTACGGGGCAATGGTGCTGTTGAAGGAAGCCGGCGCGCAGATTGAGGGAGCAAACGCGGTCGTGCTCGGGCGCAGCAACATCGTTGGGATGCCGATGGCGATGCTGCTCATTCACGCCAACGCCACCGTGACCGTCTGCCATAGCCGCACCCGTGACCTGCCCGCCGTGACGCGCCAAGCCGATATTCTGATCGCGGCGGTCGGGCGTCCGGAAATGGTCAAGGCGGACTGGGTCAAGCCCGGCGCCTACGTGATTGACGTCGGCTCGAACAAAGTGGACGATCCCTCTTCCGAAAAGGGCTATCGCTGGGTAGGTGACGTGGCTTTTGACGAAGTGAAGGAAGTGGCAGGCGCGATCACGCCCTCCCCGGGCGGCGTCGGCCCGATGACGATCACTATGTTGCTCAAAAACACGTTGCGCGGCGCAGAGATGGTGGCGCGCGGCGAAGTCTAGAGTCAAAATAGGCGTAGTTTGGGGCGCACATCGGCGGGTGTTAATTGCGCGAACCTCTAGGAGTATGCTCGAATGATGTGCGCCCTTTGTATAATGCGGCTTATGGAGTATATGGAGTAAAGGAAGCGAAAGGCGTTTTTGGAATGGCGACTTTACTGGTAAAAAATGCTTTGGTGTTGGTGACAATGGACGGGGCGCGCCGCGAAATTTCTAACGGGGCGCTTTTCGTGCGCGACAACGTGATCGAACAGGTCGGCACGACGGCGGAATTGCCGCAAACCGCCGACGAAGTGCTGGACTTAGGCGGGCACGTGGTGTTGCCCGGGCTGGTGAACACGCACCACCACATGTACCAATCCCTCACGCGCGTGATCCCCGCAGGGCAAAACGAGGAGCTTTTCGGCTGGTTGCGCAGCTTGTACCCGATCTGGGCGGGGCTGACCGGCGAGGCGGTTTACGTCAGCGCCAAGTTGGCCGCCGCCGAGCTGATCCTTTCCGGCTGCACAACTTCCAGCGACCACCTGTACATTTTCCCCAACGACGTGACGCTGGATGACGAAATTCGCGGCGTACAGGAGGTTGGATTGCGCTTCCACGCCACACGCGGCAGCATGAGCGTTGGCGAAAGCAAAGGTGGCTTGCCGCCGGATAGCGTGGTAGAAGATGAGGACGCGATCTTGGCCGATAGCCGCCGCGTTATCGAGCAATATCACGACAACAGCCGCTATGCCATGTTGCGCATCGGGCTGGCCCCGTGCTCACCCTTCAGCGTCTCGCAAGATTTGATGCGCGCCTCGGCAGAACTGGCGCGCAGCTACCCGGGTGTGCGGCTGCACACCCACCTGGCGGAAACCAAGCCGGACGTGGAATATAGCTTGCAGATGTTCGGGCTGAAGCCGGGCGATTACGCCGAGGACGTGGGTTGGATCGGCGAGGATGTGTGGCACGCCCA
>JALSSH010000006.1 GCA_026984385.1 Ardenticatenia bacterium
CGGGATGATGCGGCACGCCTTCCACCGTCATCAGCTCGCCTTCCGTCGTGGCGCTGTTGTGGCAACGCACACACAGCGTGTAAGGGTCATCTTGCAAAAGCATCGGCAGCGCGTCTTGGGCGGCTTGCCAGGCGCGCACCATCGCCGCAGGCACAATCCGTGCCCACGCTCCAATCACGTGAGAAGGCGGAATATAACGCCCATCATCGGAAAAAATATCCTGGGAGGGCGGCGCTTTGGGTTGGCTTTCGGAGGCGTGCGGGTTGTGGCAAGCGGCACACGTCACCCCATATTGCGCGTCCGCCAAAGTGAAGGGCGCGGCGTCCTCCTCGTCGTTCGGCGTGGGATCGGTGGTGTCCGGCGGCGTGGTGTGGCAACGCAAGCACTCCTCGGCGGCCTGGTCGCTTTCCAAAAGCGTCTCCAGCGCGCGCGCGTGCCCGCTTTCTCGCCACTCCGGATATTGGTTATAGGTGCGCGCGTGGCCGTCCGCCCACCAAATGGAAGGGTCATTTTGCGCGGCGAAGACAAAAACCGTTTCGTCCAGCGCCAACCCGGGCTGATAGCCGATCGGATAGCCGTGTTCGCCGCTGGGGTCTTGTCCCTGGCTGTGGCACTGCCCGCAAACTTGCGCGTCCGGCGTGCGTGGCATAGGGTTGTCGCCGCCCTCGTGATCGCCTGCCGGCCCGTGACACGCCTCACAGCCGACGCCCAGCTCCACGTCTCCTTTGCGCCACGTATCCACCGAGGAAAAGTGCGTTTGCGCGGTGGGGTTTTCGCGGTCTAAGCCGGTGGTGTGGCAAGCGGCACACGCCACACGCCAATCGCGCGGCGGCGTGGCCCAATCCTCGGGGTGATAGAGCGTCCAAGTGCCCGTTTGCCCCTCTTCTTGGGGGATGTTCCACTGCACGGGCAGCACGTACAGATGCAAGCCGCCCTCGTCCTCCCACTCGGTGACGTAGCGCTGGATATAGCGCCCGCCCAACGTGTAGGCGATGTCGTCGAGCGTCAAGGGGCGGGTTGTGCCGTCCGGCCAAATGATGGTCGGCGCGGCCTCATCGGAAAGATCGCCCAAAACGGTTTCGGGCGAGGCGGGTTGGGCCATGTGTGCGTGAGCGGTGGCGTGCCAGGCGTCCCACAGCTCGGCCCCCTTTTCGTTATGACAGTTGGCGCAGCGTTGCGAGCCGATGTAGTCGGCCCCCAGGTTCGGCGGCGGTTCTTGTTGCCGCGTGGCCGCGCCGACCGTCAGCGCGCCGCTGAGCAACAACAACGCCCCGCCGAGCACAAACAGCAGGGCCAACCCCTTTCTTCGTGCGTGCATCAAAACGACCTCCACCCAGTCATGGCTGCGTTCAAAATACGGCAAGGCGCCCCGTCCCTGACCGAAGCCAGGGCGGGGCAAAGTGCGTCGCTGAGCCGGTTTTTCAGGTGCTCAAAGGTTGAGCCTTCGGGTGGTGCGTTCTACTCTTCGCCGTGCGCTTCGTGATAGCCCTCGGCGGTTTCTGCCAGCTCTTCCACCGTCATATCCATGTGGCAACGCTGGCAAGCGTATTGCACCGTGATATAGGGCATCGTCGCGCTACCGTCTTCGGTGAACTGCGGCGCGTTCGGGTCGGGGTTGATCTGGAAAAGATGCGTATTGATATCACCCCAGAAGCGCTCCGGCACACGCGCGCCACTGGCGGCCATCGGCGTCATGTGGCACTCGGTGCACGTCACGCCGGCGTCCATGTGCTCCGGCATCTCTTTCTTGTCGAAGTGGCAGCTTGTGCACTGTACGCGCAAGCTCTTGTTGGGGTTCAGCTCTTCGTCGGCATAAAGGGCGCTTTGGTGCGGGTTGTGGCAGGTCACGCACTCCAGCGCGGCGTGCGGGGAAGTCAACATTTCTTCGTATTGCTCGTGGTGCTTGGTAAACCCACCGGAAGCCTCGACCACGCCCTCAGCGCCGCGATAGTGGCACTCGCCGCAGGCTTCGGAGCTGCGGTCAACGAGCATTTCGGCCTCGATCGGGCTATCCACGTGCATACTGCCCGGCCCATGACACTCTTCGCACTGGATGCCTTCTTCTTGCCAGGCCCCGATGATGCCGGGCATGTCGTACATGTGGGTGTTCGGGTCGTGGTTAAAGCCGGTGGTGTGGCAAGCGCCGCACGAGTACGGCTTTTCTTGCCCTGCATGATAGGGGACCCAACCGGCTTCCAGGATCACTTCGCCGGTCACGTCGTCTACGATGGGGAAATTGTATTGTGTGGTGGCGTTTTCGTCGCCGGTGATGATGTAGCCTTCTTGATCAATAAAGCGCGCCTTCCACCCATAGCCCCCGATGACAAAAGCAATGTCATCCCAGGTGTAGCCTTCGGGCGGGCCGGCCAGCTCAGAATACGGGTACTCCGGCGGCTGGCCGTTCACGACGCGGTTGAGCTTGTAGTTGTGGCCGTGCAGCTCGTGTTGCTCGTATTCGGTCTGGTGGCAATCGGCGCAGGCTTCTTTGCCCACAAAATGGGGCGTGCCGTCACCTTGCGCGTCGGCGGCCTTAGAGTCCAGCCCCGCGCCTATTGCCAGCACTAAGAACAGCAGCCCCAAAAGGACCACTACTCCTAAGCGTTTCATCGTAACCCCCTCCTCATGGTGTGGCCTTTGGGCCACAGCGTTTATCCGGATATAGCCATTTTCGTTCGGCGGCTCAGCGACAGGCGCAACGACACAGAAAGATCAACGGTCGTTGAACCTATAGTTCAGCATACATGAGGAGGAGATGAGAGAGGAAGTGCCAAGCTAACCGCGAAAACGTGACGTTTATCACATTTCAGAAAAATCTTCTAAATTGCGGCTATTCACCGTCCAGTGAAATTAAATTTTTGCGGATGGCGTATTTGACCAGCTCGGTGCGGTTGTGCAAGTTCAGCTTGCGCATGATATTTTCGCAGTGGCGCTCCACCGTGCGCACCGAGATGCCCAAGTGGCTGGCGATAGCGCGGTTGGTCTCCCCTTCGGCGATGTGCGTGAGCACCTCGCGCTCGCGGGCGGTCAGGCCGTTATAACTTTGGCGCGCTTCACCGGCTTGGGCGCGCTCCAAATAGTCGGCCACCAAGTCTTTGGCGACGCTCGGCTCTAGGAAAACGTTGCCCTCCGCTACGGTGTGAATAGCGCGCAGCAAATCTTCCGGCGCGGCGCGTTTGGGCACGTAACCGGACGAGCCAGCTTGCAGCATCTGGAAAAAGTAGTCCGTGCCCTCGTGGATGGTGACGGCCAGCACGGCCACGTCCGACAGCTCGGCTTTGATGCGGCGGGTGGCTTCCACGCCGTCCATTTCCGGCATGGTCACGTCCATCACGATCACATCCGGAGAAAGCTCGCGGGCCAGCCGCAGCGCGTCTGCGCCGGTCTCCCCCTCCCCCACAATGGCAATTTGGGGGTCGTTTTCCAGCAACATGCGCATCCCTGCGCGGACAATGGCGTGGTCGTCAATGATGAGCACGCGAATCGGCATGGTCAAGCTCCTGTGAATTTGGCAAATGCAGGCGCACAGATAGGGTCGTGCCTTGCCCGGGGGCGGATTGCAGCTCCAACGTGGCGTTGACCAGGTTGGCGCGCTCTTGCATCCCCACCAAGCCCCAGGCCATGCGCGGCTCTCCGGTTTGGAAGATGGCGCTCGGGTCAAAGCCGACGCCTTCGTCGCGCACGGTCAGCGTGGGGCCGTCGCGGAAGTCCAACGTCACCCAAGCGCGGTCGGTTTGGGCGTGTTTGACCACGTTGGTCAGCGCCTCCTGGGTGATGCGAAAAAGCGTCGTTTCCACTTCCGTCGGCAACGGGTACGGCTCGCCGAGCACTTCCAGACGGGCGCGCAGCACGCCCCGTTTGCCCATGCTCTCGATCTGCCAGCGCAGCGCGGCCACCAAGCCCATGTCGTCCAGTTGGGGCGGGCGCAGATTGTTGATCAAGTGGCGCAGCTCGCCCAGCGAGGCAGTCGCCATCGTCTCCAGTTCGGCCAGGCGCTGAGTCGCAGACTCGCAACTTGCGGGCACGAGGGAAACTGTGCCACGTAAACCAAGCGCCAACCCGCTCAGGGTTTGGCAGGGGCCGTCGTGCAGCTCGCGGGCGATGCGTTTGCGCTCGTTTTCTTGCGCGGTGGTGATGCGCTGGAGAAGTTCGCCACGCAGCGCGTCGCGGCGTTGGACTTCGCGCAACAGGCGGGCGGTTTCCTCGTTGGCCGCTTGCAGCTCCGCGTTGAGCCGCGCCAGCGCCTCACGGCTGCGGCGTTCGGCTTCGAGCTTGGCGCGTTTGGCCGCTTCCAGGCGCTGTTCGTTTTCCACTTCCAGCGCACGCAACACGCGGAGCATAGCGAAGGCGAGCAACGTTGCCATCGCCGCGCGGAAAAGCTGAACGGGGAAGCCGGTCACGCGGCGGAACAGCTCCGCATTGAGCACGGTAGAGAGAAAGACCACGCTCTGGCCGGTGAAAACTTGCCCGACGATGCCGTAGAGCGCCAGAGATAGCGCGGCCAGGGTTAACCCCTGGACAAAGCGTCCCATGCCGCGTTTACGGAAAATGGCGCGTTGCTTCCAAAGCGCCCAACACGCCAGCACGGCCCCGGGCACGCCGAGGATATAGCGCGCCAGCACGTCAACGGCCTGCGCCCAGGCGCGATCGTCCAAATTGTAAACCAGGCGCACGAGTATCGAGGCGACGGCGTAAGCCGCCAGCGCGCTAATGGTCATGCGCCAGGTGGTGCGGATGCCTTCACGCTGCAAAAGATGCTCGCCAAAAGCCAACAGCGCGACAAACGATCCGCCCAGCACAGCCAGACGTAGCCAGACCAGCCAGAGGGGAAATGTGCGGTCATAGTATAGCGCCATGCCGCGCTCGAACATATCAAACCATTCGTGATAGCCGTGCAGCAAGCCAAAGCCAGCCAGCAAGCGCATCGAGCGTGCAAAGCCCAGCTCCGAAGCCCTGCCGGATTCCACCAGCAGGGCCAGCCCCAGCGAGTAAAAGGCCAGGCCGTAGAAAAAGAAAATGGCGATGATCGCCTCATCCCAAAAGGAAGTGAACATAGCACGCTCGAAGCACACTGCAAAAACGGCGGGTGTTACCTTCATTATAAACCAGGATGGTGAGCAAAGGCGGATGGGGACATTTCCCCACACGCGAATGGGGGAAAGATCGGATTCCCCGCGCGGGGGCGGCTTGCTATGCTGTAAGTGGCAAGCGAGCCAGAAGGAGGGCGGCGATGAGCGGGCTGTGGATTGTTTTGGAGGTCATCGGGCTATTCTTCCTGCGGATCGGCGTGCCGTTGCTGATGGTGATAGTCTTGGGTATTGCGCTGGATCGGTGGCAAAGTCGGCGCGCGGAAGCCTATCCGCCCGCGCCGCCGGAGCCGCAGCGTCAAGAACAAACACAGGGTGCGATGAACTATCCGCCGACACTAAAGCACGACCGTTCGCACCCCTAAACGAGAAGACATCCCCCTTACCGCGTCAGGACGCGGGCTTTTGGTGACCGGCCAGGGGGTGGGTTTGAGGCGACAAACGTAACCCCCTCCGCCCACCTTGCGAAACCTGGCCGAACCGGCCCGCTCCTGGCGCTAACTTTTCCCCATCGTGTGTTTCTTTCCCCGAGCAGGGCGACGTGCAGCGGCGCGCACGTCGCCCTGCGCCACGCTTCGCGGGCGCTGACCTCGCGCGCGCCGCTTGTGCGCGGTGGGGAACACAACGGCGGGCGTAGGGTCAGGGCTTATCAATTCTAAGGGTTAAAATAGGGGATAGGAAGGAGGAAGGGAAAGAAGGAGGGAGCTAATGGCTAAAGGAAGCTTGCTGGAGCACCTCCAAACGATACC
>JALSSH010000007.1 GCA_026984385.1 Ardenticatenia bacterium
AACCCTACCCCGCTCATGGGGGGGCTGGCGATCTACGGTGCGTTTGTAGTGGCGCTGGCGCTTTTTAGCCCCCCGGGTTACTTGATCGAGTTTGGGGCGGTGCTGGCGAGCACGTTTTGGTTGGTGCTGGTCGGTTTTCTGGACGACCGCAACGGCATGAGTCCCTGGGTCAAGATGGGGGGGCAACTGGTCGCGGGCGTGGTGGTCGTGGCGGCGGGCATTCGCGTTGGGGTGTTTCCCTGGCTGTGGCTCAACGTGGCCGTGACGCTTTTCTGGCTGGTCGGCATCACCAACGCGATCAACTTTCTGGACAACATGGACGGCCTGGCAGCAGGCATCACGGCGATTGCGTCGTTTTTCTTCTTTGTGCTGGCTGTGCAAGAAGAGCTGAGCTTGGTGAGCAGCCTGGCCGCCGCCCTGATGGGTGCTTCGGTTGGTTTTCTGCTGTATAACTTCAACCCGGCCTCAACCTTTATGGGCGATATGGGGAGCATGGTTTTGGGCTTTGTGCTGGCCGTGCTGGCGATCAAGTTGGACTTCCGCACGCCGAAAAGCGAGGCGGCAACCTGGCTTGTGCCGATTGTGATACTCGGGCTGCCCGTCTTTGATACGTCGCTGGTCGTTTTTACCCGGCTGCGCGAAGGGCGTTCCCCGATGCAAGCGGGCAAAGACCACACCTCGCACCGCTTAGTCAGCTTAGGGCTAAGCACGCGCGCCGCCGTCTTGACGCTCTACGCGGTATGCGTTGGGTTGGGGCTGGTCGCGCTGACACTGGCGCGCGCCGACTTGCGCCAAGCAAGTTGGATTATCGCGGGGTTGCTTGCCGTTGCGCTGGGGGCGTTTGTCTTCATGGAACTGATCTATATCCGCGCGCAACGCGCCGCGCATCACTGAAGGGAACTCTATGCCGCAGAATGAGCGCCACACCTATTTGATAACGGGCGGGGCGGGCTTTATCGGCTCGCACATGGTAGACGAGCTGTTGGCGCGCGGACACCACGTGCGCGTCATTGACAATTTTTCCACCGGCAAGCGCGAAAACCTGGCGCACGTGCGCGAGCGCATCACGCTTTACGAACGCAGCATCACCGAGCGGGCCGCGTTGGATGCGGCGATGGCGGGCGTGGACTATGTGCTGCATCTGGCGGCGCTGGCCTCTGTGCCGCGTTCGGTCGCCGACCCGCTGAGCAGCAATGAGCATAACGTCACCGGCACGCTTAACGTGCTGTTGGCCGCGCGAGACGCAGGCGTTCGGCGCGTAGTCTACGCCGGATCGTCCTCCGCCTATGGCAACGTGGACGCGCCGCGCAAGTCTGAGGATTTGTGCCCGCAGCCGCTCTCTCCGTATGCGGTCGCCAAGTTGACCGGCGAGCAATATTGCCGCGTCTTCACGCACGTTTACGGCCTGGAAACGGTCGTGGTGCGCTACTTCAACGTCTTTGGGCCGCGCCAAGACCCGTCTTCCCCGTATTCTGCCGTGATCCCGAAGTTCATCGCGGCGATGCTGCGCGGACAGTCACCCACTGTGGAAGGCGACGGCCTGCAATCGCGCGACTTTACCTATGTGGCGAACGTGGTGCAGGGCACGCTTTTGGCCTGCCACGCGCCGAACGTGGCCGGCGAGGTTTTCAACATCGCGCTGGGCGGGCAGATCACGCTGTTGGAGATGATCGCGTCGCTCAACGAGCTACTGGGCACGCAGATCGCGCCGACGTTTGTCGCGCCGCGCCCGGGCGACGTGCGCCATTCGCGCGCGGACATCCGCAAAGCGCGCGAGCGGCTGAGTTACACGCCACAGGTGGACTTCCGCGAGGGGTTGGCGCGCACGCTGGCCTGGTATAGGGAGGCGATGACCGAGTGAGCGCAAACGTGCAGCGCGTCATCCACGTGATCAAAATCGCGGGCGTGGCGGGCGCAGAGCGGCACTTGCTGGCGCTTGCGGCGGGGCAACGTGCCCAGGGCGTGGACGCGCGCATCTGGGCTTTGCTGGCCGAAGGTCGCCGCGTGCCCGCCTTCGAGGAAATGACCCGCGCGCGCGGCATTCCGCTGGAAACGCTACCCATCCGCGGTCATTTCGACCGCCATCTGTTGCCTGCGCTCACCGAAAAGCTCTACGACGCTGCGCCCGACTTGGTGCACACCCATCTGCTCCACGCCGATTTGTACGGCGTCAACGCGGCTCGTGCGGCGGGCGTGCCGTATGTGGTCAGCTCCCGCCACAATGACAACCGCGCTTTGCGACACCTGTTAGCGCGCAAGATCAATCGGCGCATGTGGCAAAAGGTGGACGCGGGCATCGCGATCTCCGAAGCTGTGCGCCAGTTTGTTTTGCGCACCGAAGGCGCACCGCCGCAAAAGCTCTGCACCATCCACTACGGGCTGGACCCGCAAACGGTCAGCGCGCCGACGGACGCGCGGGCGCGTTTGCGCGCAGAGCTGGGCTTGTCGGAAAGCACGTTGTTGGTGGGGTCGGTGTGTCGGCTCATTCCCGTGAAGCGTATTGACGACGGGTTACGAGGCTTTGCGCACATTGTGGGTGACTTCCCCGCAGTGCATTACGTTATTGCGGGCACAGGGCCTCAAGCGCCTGCATTACGCCGATTGGCTCATAAACTTGGGATTGCTGAGCATGTGCATTTCCTTGGTTGGCGAGATGACCCCAGCCCTGTGTTTGCGGCGCTGGATGTGTTGCTTGCGCCGTCATTGCGAGAGGGCTTCGGCCTGATCTTCCTGGAAGCGATGGCGTTGGGCGTGCCGATAGTCGCCACGCGAGTTAGCGCCATTCCGGAGGTGGTCGCCGATGGAGAAACCGGCTGGCTTGTCCCGCCGCGTGACCCCGCTGCCATTGCCGCCGCCTTGCGCCAAGCGCTGAGCGATCCCAAACGTCGCCGCGCCTTCGGCCAGGCAGGCCGCCGCCGTTTGGAAACGCGCTTTACCGTGCAGCGCATGGTCGAACGCACATTGACGCTCTACCGTCATTTGGACAGCTCCACGCCATGCGCCACGCTATAACCTCACCCCCCCGCCCGATCCGCGTCATGCGCATTATCGCCCGCCTGAATGTGGGCGGTCCTGCGCTGCACGTCGCCATCCTGACCGAACGGCTAGGCCCGCCGGACTTCGAGAGCTTGTTGGTGTGCGGGCACGTAGGGCCACACGAGGGCGATATGGCGTACTTGTTGGACGAGCGCGGCATCACTCCGCGCTACATTCCGCAACTGGGCCGCGCGCTTTCCCCCTGGCGAGACGTGATGACGCTGGTCAAGCTCTGGCGGCTGATGCGCCGCTGGCAGCCGGACGTGGTCCACACGCACACGGCCAAAGCGGGTTTTGTGGGGCGCGTGGCGGCGTGGTTAGCGGGCGTGCCAGTGCGCGTGCACACCTTTCACGGCCACGTCTTTCGCGGCTACTTCGGCCCGCTCCAAACGCGGCTTTTCCTGGCGTTGGAGCGGTTGGCCGCGCGTCTTTCCGACCGCTTGATCACGATCAGTCCACAGCTCCGCGACGAGCTGGTGGAAATGTACCGCGTTGCGCGGGCGGAAAAATTCGCCGTTATTCCGCTGGGGCTGGAGCTGCGCCCCTACTTGGAAACACCGCGCGGGCAAGGCGCTTTCCGCGCCCGCTACGGCATCCCTGCCGAAGCGCCGCTCATCGGCATTGTCGGGCGGCTTGTGCCGATCAAAAACCACGCCCTTTTCCTGGCGATGGCTGCACGGCTGCGCCAACGTTTGCCTGAGGCGCGCTTCGTGATCGTGGGCGACGGCGAGTTGCGCGCGACGTTGGAAGCACAAGCCCGCGCGCTCGGCCTGGCGGGCGCGGTGCGCTTCAGCGGCTTTTTGCGCGATCTGCGCCCTGTGTATAGCGACTTGGACGTGCTAGTGATCGCCTCGGACAACGAGGGTACGCCGGTTTCGATCATCGAGGCGCTGGCGGCGGGCGTGCCGGTGGCGGCGACGGCGGTCGGCGGCGTGCCGGACTTGTTGCGCGGCGGCGAGCGCGGCCAACTTGCCCCTGCTGGCGACGCGGACGCGCTGTCCGAGGCGGTCTTGGCGGCGCTGCAAACGCACAACCTCACGCGGCAGGAGGCGTTGCGGCAGGAGATCGCGGCAGAATACGGCGCGCAGCGCTTGGCGCGCGACCTGGCGACGCTTTACCGGCAATTGCTGCGCGAAAAGGGGCGTTTGCCGTGAACCTTTCCACGTCACCCGTGCCGATGCGCCGTTGGGCTATCGGGTTGAGCCTGGTGGCGTTTCTCGTCGCTTGCTACATGCTCACTTACAACGGCTACGCCTACAGCCGCGATGAGTGGTTTCTCTTTGACGCCACCGAGAGCTTCGCACGGCGCGGCACATTGGAACTCAACTTCGAGTTTGACGCTTTTCCCCCACTCAGCGCACGCCAGGCGCGCCCCCCCACCGTAGACGCCGAGCCGCTCCAGCCGATCCTGGCCGCGCCGCTGTTTTTGTTGGCGCAAGCGTTGCCCGAGATCGGCTTGGCCCAAGCGGTTTGGACGTTTAACGTGTTGCTCACCGCGTTGACGGCGGGCGTGCTCTACGCTTACGGCTTGACGTTGGGCTATCGGGCGCGGGTAGCCGCGCTGGTCGCGTTGAGCTACGGGCTGGGCAGCATCGCCTGGCCGTATAGCCGCACGTTTTTCCGCGAGCCGCTTTTTACGCTGCTGGCGCTGCTGAGCGCTTATGGGTTGCGGCGTGTGCGCGCGGAGCTTGCCCAGGGCAAGCGTCCGTTCAAAGCGGCGCTGGCGTTTGTCGGCGCGTTTGCGGCGATGTTGCTGGCGAAGGAAGCGGCGTTGTTGTTGCTGCCCGCGTTGGTGTTGGAAGCCGTGCCCACGCTGGGGCGACGTGTGCACCTCAACCGCCGCACCGCCGCCGCGTTGATTACGCTGGCGCTGGTTAGCGTGGTGCTGGTGCTGGCCGTGCTTAATTTGGATACGTGGTTCGGGCTGGAAATTCGGCGTTGGAACATGAGCGGACGGCTGCACAGCGCGCGGGTCAACTTGGCCGGTATAACGATGGTGCTCAAAGGTTACCTCCTCAGTCCGGCGCGCAGCGTGTGGCTTTTCTCGCCGATTTTGACGTTGGGGCTGGCGGGAGCTTGGCGGTGGGCGCGTCAAGGGCGCTGGCGGGAAGCGCTGTTGCCCGCTGTGACCTTAGGCGGGCTTCTGATCGGTTATGCGTTGGGGCGCGGCCCCGCTCAGTGGTACGGTGGCACAGGCTGGGGAGCGCGCTATCTGATCCCCGCCGCGCCGTTTCTGGCGTTGTGGCTGCTGCCCGTCTACGCGGCGCTGATGCGAGCGGGGACGGCGTGGTGGAAGCGCGCCGTAGCGTTGGCGCTTTTTGCGTTGAGCGTGGGCGTGCAGCTTCTGGCGGTCGCTGTGCCGGTGAACGCCTACTACGCGCACCTGGCCGCGCAAAATCCGCCCATTATCCCCTGGGAGGAGGGCGCTTGGAGCTGGCGCTGGTCGCCGTTGTGGGTCAATCTCAAGTTGCTGGGCGCGCAAACGCCGCATTGGGCTTGGCGGCAAGCTGTCGGCGCGGATGTGTGGCTGTTGCCCGCGCTGAGCTTGGGGCTGGCGACGTTGGCGCTGGGCTGGTTGACGTGGTGGGTGCGCCATCGCCGAGCGCACCGTGCGGCGTTTTTCGCCACGTTGGGCACGCTGGCGGTGGCGCTGGGCGCGGCGTGGTACGGCGGGCTGTATGCGGTGCGGCACGACCCGCGCTATCGGGGCGACTTTGCACCGGCGCGGGAGATGTTGACCCAGATGGAAGCGCGCTTGCA
>JALSSH010000008.1 GCA_026984385.1 Ardenticatenia bacterium
CTTTGCGCGTGGAGTGCACGTGGAAAAACAAGCCTGCCCGGAGTTCGTGACGTTGGTGGAAGCGGGCCAGACGCACACCGAAGCCGCTCGCGCTGCCGTGCGTCGCCGTTTGACGCCGCTTTTGCGCGCAGGCGTAGACCAATTGGTGTTGGGTTGCACGCACTTTCCCTTTTTAGCGGACTTGCTGCGCGAGGAGGCCGGCCCGCATGTGGCGTTGGTAGACCCCAGCGCGGCGGTAGCGCGACAGGTCGGGCGTGTGCTGAGCGCACGCGAGGCGGCGAACATAAGCTCCGCGCCTGGGGCGTTGCGTTGCTACACGACCGGCTCGCCATCCGCGTTTCGCCGCACATTACGCGCCTTGCTCGGCGCGGAGCTTGCGGAAGCCGCCGACGTGTGCGCGGCAACGTGGGGCGCCGACGGCACACTGCGGGCTATGCCGCAGGCGGGCGCGTGTTCGGAGGAATCGGTGTGAGTGGGGGGGGCGGGCGGCGATCAGTCGCCCAGTTGAGTGAGCGCCCAGCGCGCCGTTTCGCCGACTTCCGGATCGTCCACCAGCGCCTCGATCGCTTCGGCAGCGCGGCGGTCACCGATGCTCACCAGTGTGCGGATAATGCGGCGGCGCACGTTGCTGGTGGCGTCAGTCAGCGCTTCTACCAGCGGCTTGACCGCGCGCGGGTCGCCGAAGTTGCCCAGCGCGTCCACCACTTGGAGCAACGTCAGATCGTCGCGTTCGGTACGCAGATGGTCGAGTGCTTCTAGCAGAATTTCCACCACGCGCGCGTCGCCGAAGTTCGCCAGCAGCGCAGCCGCACGGCGGCGGATTTCCGGCGTGCCGTGTAGCAGCGCCTTGCCGAGCGGCTCGACCGCTTCGACGCCCAGCTCATTGAGTGTCACTTGCGCCCTACGGCGCATTTCGTCGTCATCCTCACCCAGTGCCGCGATCAGGGCCTGGATGCTCGGTTGGTTGATTGCCACGATGTACTCGTCCTTCCACACGGCGAGCCTTAGATCGCCGTCCGTCGTGATTTTGTTCTTACAACATACCAGGGCGGGATGTCGTGACCGGCGCCCCGCCCTGGTGTCCGTTCGCTGTTCGGGTCACGCAGCCGCCCTGCATCGGCAAAACGTGGGCGGCTGTGCGTGAGCGTATTATAGCATACACGCGCGGCTAGGTCAGCGTTGATTTTCGCCGAGCTATAGCGAAGCGTCCGCAGGGATCAGGTCCAGGTTATGCCCGACGGTCTCAAACGCTTTGAGCGCGTGGTCCAGATGTTCTTTGGTGTGCGTCGCCATATAGCTTGTGCGTAGCAGACTGCTTTTTGGCGGCACGCCCGGAGAAACGACCGGATTGGTGTAAACGCCTTCCTCGATCAGCGCGTGCCAGGCCAACACCGTGCGATAGTCATCGCGGATGTAGATCGGGATAACGGGCGTGTTGCTGTTGCCGGTGTCGTAGCCCAGCTTTTTGAAGCCCGCGCGCATATATTCGGCGTTGTCCCAAAGCCGCTGGACGTGTTCCGGCTCGCTTTCGATAATATCCAGCGCGGCCAACACGGCAGCGGCGTTAGAGGCGGGCAGGCTGGCGCTGAAGGCAAATGAGCGCGCGTGGTGCTGGATATAGTGGATCACGTCGGCGTCGCCCGCGATAAAGCCGCCGATCGAGGCCAGCGATTTGCTGAACGTGCCCATGATCAAATCCACTTCATCGGTCAGCCCGAAGTGTGCCGCCGTTCCGTGTCCATTGGCTAATACGCCGATGCTGTGGGCGTCGTCCACCATGATACGCGCGCCGTGCCGCTTGGCGATCTCGACCAGCTCCGGCAGCGGCGCGATGTCCCCGCCCATGCTGTAGACGCCGTCCACGATCACGAGCTTGCCCGCGTCTGGCGGAAGTTTGCTCAGCACATGCTCCAGGCTTTCCGGATCGTTGTGCGAAAAGCGTTTCATCTCGGCCTGGTTCATGCCGCGCGCCAAAAAGCAACCGTCCACGATGCTGGCGTGGTCGTCTTTGTCTAGGATGGCGAAATCTTCACGCCCGACCAGTGCGGAGATCGTGCCGACGTTGGTTTGGTAGCCGGTGGAAAAGACGATGGCGGCTTCTTTGCCCACAAACTCGGCCAGGCGGCGGTCCAAGTCCAGGTGAAACTGCAGCGTGCCATTCAGGAAGCGGCTGCCGGTGCAGCTTGTGCCGAAGCGTTCGACCGCTTCCATCGCCGCTTGCTTGACTTTCGGGTGGGTGGTCAAGCCCAGGTAGTTGTTTGAGCCGATCATCACCACGCGCTTACCGCGAAAGATCGCCGTGGTGGCGTCGGAATCTTCCAGCGGTTGGAAGAAGGGGTAAACGCCCATTTCCATCGCCTCTTTGGCGCGGGTGAACTTCGTAGTCTTTTCGAAAAGGTCTTTCATCGCCTGTCCTTTGTGTATCCCGCCTGTGGTGGCCGGTCCTAGAAGCGTGGTGTGAGGGGGCAGCGCGAAGAGCAACTGCTTTCCCGCGCGCTATTTTATCCAAGAGCGGGCAAGTTGGCGACTTGCCTGGAATTCGCTCGGCGTGGCGGTTTGTGTTAAAAACGTGCGCGACATGCCAGGCGAAAACAACGGCGCGCAGGAGGTAGAGCGTGAAGTATCAGACGATTGTCAACGGGCAGACGTTCGATATCGAGATTGTGGAAGACGGGCGCGTGCTGGTCAACGGAGAAGAGCGCGCCATAGACTTCCGCACGTTGCGTGAAGGCGAGCTGTACTCGATTTTGCTCGACCACCGCAGCTATGAGGCGGTGGTGGAGGAGCGCGACGATCGTCATTATGTGCTGATCACCGGCGGCATGTACGAGGCGAAAGTCACCGACGAGCGCAGTCGTCGGTTGGAAAGCGCGTTCATGGCTTTTGGCGAGGGGGACAGCGAAGCGCAAATCCGCGCGCCGATGCCCGGCTTGATCGTGCGCGTGTCGGTCGAGGAGGGGCAAGAGGTGACGCGCGGACAGACGGCGGTCATTTTGGAATCCATGAAGATGGAAAACGAGCTAAAAGTGCCCCGTGACGGTGTGGTGCGCCATATTCACGTGGCGGCGGGCGAGAGTGTGGAGCAAAACAAAGCGCTGGTCACGATCGGCTGAGCGCGTTGCCGCCGCGCAGCGGCGGCGCGGCGAGCTGTGCTCGCCGCATGGGGGCGCGCCGCCTAGCCGCGCTCCGCGCGGCTGACGCGCGGCATTCGCCGCGCGTGGTGCGCCGAAGGCGCACGGGCGGCGCGCCCCACGCCCCGAACCGCCCGCGTTCCTTCAACGGCAACACGCCCGCCACCTGTGCTCGATGGCGGGCGTGCTCACTTCAAACGCGCGAACGCGCCTTATTGCTGGGTCAGTGTCAGGCTAAACGTGCCTTGCGTGCCGCCCACGTGCAGCCCGTAGTGCGTGGCGATGATGTAGTACGTGCCGCTGGAAGCCAACGTCACGTCCTTGATCACCGAGTTGGGGTTTTCCCCGGGCACCACGTCGTCGTTGTAGCGCAACTGGATGTGCTCCGGCGAGATCAGATAGAGCGCCGGATCGAGTGTGCCGCCCGTCGCCTCCATCCCCACCGAAATCACGTCGCCGATCTGCCCCTCAAAGGCGTAGACCACGAAATGCTGCTGATCCGTGATGCTGCCGGTGACCGTCTGGCCGTACTCGATCAGCAGCGCGGTGGGCAGCGCGGGCAGGTAGTTGAGCGAAGCGGCGTTCGCCATGTCGAAAAAGTCGCCCGGGCCGGCAATCGCTGTGCCGTCCGGCTCCACCTTGAACGTGATCATATAGTGCGAGTCCGGGCTGGCGGGCTGGGTGGTGTTGATGATGGTCTGGCCGTTGACGTTGACCGACAGACCGAAGTTGACCGGGCGCGTGTCGTCTGCGCACACGGCTTGATACCATACCTCGACCTCATAAGTGCCGGGCATAAGACGGTTCGGCGGCCAGTAGATATACGAGACGGGCGTGTCGGTCGGCGCTTGGCAGCCGACGTTGCCGTTGCGCTCCAAGATGCCGCCGCTGGGCACAATCGGGCTGTCGTCGTAAACCGAATCGCCGCTCGGGTCGCGCACCAGAAGCTGCAAATCCGCCAGCGTGGCCCATTCCAATTTCACTTCAATCGAACCGCTTGGCAGGGGCGAGGCTTGTTCTTCTGCACCGGCTACCGGTGTGGCGACCGTTTCCGCAGTGCTCGGCTGCTGCACCGTTGGCTGTACGGCGGCCACGTTGAGGTTGTACTCGCCTTCCGTCCCGCCGATGGTCAGCCCGTAGCGCGTGGCGATCACGGTATATGTGCCGTCGGTGGGCAGTGTGTAAGTGATCGCGGCGTCGGTAGAGTTCGGTCCCGCGTCGTCGTTGCTCGCCAAAGTCGCGTTCCCCGGCCCCAAGAGCACCAGGTAGGGGTCTAAGCTGCCGGATTGCGCCTGCATCGAGACGGTCACCTTGGCGCCGGCGGTGGCGTCAAACGTGTAAGCCTGGGCGGGCGTCACATTCGTGATCACGCCGGAAACCGTGCTGCCCAGCGCGATCGGGGTGGCGTTGGCAATATGCGTGCCCAACATCGTCACGTTCAGCCCTGCGTTGACGCCTCCGTTGATCAATTGCCACGTGCCGTCAGGGTCCAGCACCAGCCGCGCCAAATATTCTTGCCCCGGGTTGAGCGTGCCCACGATCGCTTGCGGAGTTTGGCCGTTGACCGCCACGTTGAGCTGGAAAACCTGGGGGCCGCCCGCATCGCACGGCTGCGTGTAGTAAACGATCACCTCATAACTGCCCGCCGGCACAACGCCCGCAGGCCAACTGATCGTCTCGGTCGGTGCGTCGGCGGTCGCAGTGGCGCAATCCGCGTTGGCGTCCGCGTCCAACGCCCCGCCGCTCGGCGAGCCTGGGCTGGCGCGATGGACCGTCCCGCCCACCGGATCGCGCACTTCTAGGTTGAGGTCAACTGCTGCGTTCCAGCTCAGTTGAAAGGTGATGCCGCCGTTTTCCAACGTGGCGGTTTGCCCGCCGACCTGCTGGATGCCGCTCAGCCGCAAGGTGTACGTCCCGCTGGCCGTGCCTTCTGCCCCGCTGCCGCGCATGACCAAAATATAGTACGTGCCGGTGCTCGGCAGCTCCACATCTGCCAGGGTCGCGGTGGTGGCGCTTTCGATGTCGCGGTCTTGCGCCACGATGTTCCCGCGCGCGTCCGTGATCACGACCACCGGCGCCAAAGCCGCTTCCTCGGTGGAAAGCTCGACCGTGATCAAGTCGCCCGCGCTGGCTGTCAAGCTGTAAACTTGCATGAAGTTATCCGCGTCCAACGTCCCACTCACCACGTCTCCGACGGTGATCGGTTGTCCGCTGCCCCCTTGGGCATAGGCGGTTGTTCCCCACACGGACACGCTCAATACCGCGCTGAGCATCACAACCAGCGCCAGCGTAGCGAGCGGACGGAAGGAAGTGCGGATGCATCTCATCACGTTCATAATCCTGATTTCTCCTCAATTCAAGGCGAGGGCTGGTGCAAGCCTTTCGCGTTCCTTCCCAGTGTAGCCAATTGCCCCCCGAAAGGCAAAAGCTACCCCGCTTCTTTTAGCCGCAAGCGGGGTGATCGTAGGGAAGCCGCCATATTGTGGGGGGACGCTTGCCGGTCCGCATGGGTGTTTGCGGCGAGTGGGGCGTTCTGGGCGCGGCGGGGTCAAGGGGCGTTGCGCCCCTTGCGGGGTGCGGGGCAGCGCCCCGCAAATCCCACGCTCAGCCGCTCGGAATGCCGCCCGCGTTCGGCGTTTCCACCGGCTCGTCCCAGCTCAGCA
>JALSSH010000009.1 GCA_026984385.1 Ardenticatenia bacterium
GCCCGCTTCCACCGCCGCGCTATCTCGCTCCCAAGACCCCGCGAAATTGTCTATGGTCGCTTGCAAATCCTGATACGGGCCGAGATCGTATTCGCCCGGGCGGTCGAAGTGGGAAAGGAAGAACGCTTCCACGTTTTGGCAGTCTCCCACTTTAGAAAAAGCGTGCGGGTCGTTGCCCATTGCCAGCCCGCGCTGATACACTGCGCGCATCGTGTCGCTGACTTGCGGCACAACGGGGAGCTTTTGCCAGGGTTGCGGCGCGCATTCGTAAACGCGGGTGCTGTGCACGTAGCCGCGCATGTGTTGGACGGGGTCTTCGACCAACAGCCACAAATCCACGCCCGCCTCGCGGTCACCGCTGGCCGTGCCGTAAGCAAAAAGCAGCGTGTTGGGCGCATACGTCAATAGCACGTCGCAGCCGCCCCAGCCCGGGCACGTGCGCAACGTGGTTTCGCCGCGTGTGCACCAGGTGCTGAACGTTTCGGCGTCACCTTCTTGTGCGCGGACGGGGCGGGCAGCCCACAGCGGCGCGCCCAACCATACCACGAGCAACAGCAAAAAAACGCCTCGCCGTTCCATGAGCGTCCCTCCTTATTGCGCGCGCTCTTGCGCCGCGCGGAGCGCGTCCCAAGCCGTTTGGAATTTGTCGGCGGGCACGAGCACATGGTCGCGCGTGTAAGCCGCGTAGGTCAACACCGGCACGCCCGCTTCGGCCAAAATGCGCCCGACCAGCGCGATAAAGCCGAGCAGATCGGGCGGCAGCTCGGCGTCAAACGTGATCAGCCGATAGAGCGCGGGGAATTCGGCGTAGTCTGGTAGGCGCTCTTTGAAGGCGTCCCAAGCCTCGCTGGGCAGAACCAACGTGACCTCGTCCGCGTCCGCGATCAGCGCGCTGAAGGGCAGCGCCACTTCCGCCAACACGCCTGCCGCCGCCCAGATTGCGTTGGCCGGCAATTTGACGACGCGATAGAGTTTTTCGTCGGTGCGCAGATGGGCGTGTTGAAAGGCTTGTTCGGCGTGCATAGGCAGCTTCTCCCGTGTGCAAGCAGGGTAGGGGGAAGCGCATGGCTTCCCCGCCCCTGATTATAGCCGTTCTTGCGGCCCAACGGGTAACATCGAGATACCGGAGATGACCTTCGGGTAAAAGTCGGTGCTTTTCTGCGGCATTTTTTCGCCACGCCCGGCCACCGCTTTGATCTGGTCCATGCGGGTGGCGCTGAGGAAAAAGGCGAAGTTGCCCTCGCCGTCGTCTACGTGGCGGACGGCGAGCTGCGGGTCGCGGTGGTAGCGGATCATGGTCTTGTCTTCGATGCCGTGCGCGGGCACTTGCGCGATCTTGTCCAGCAAAATTTTATGTAACACACTGACCGCTAAACGTTTCCAATCTTCGGAGTGTTCATCATCGATCAGCTTGTCAATTAGCGCCGCGTCCTTCAGCGTGAGCACGTGGAAGCCGGTTTCCGCGCCGCCGTAAAAGCCGAAGGCGTGCCCGTGCGGGTGCGCGTTGACCTGGGCGAGGCAGGCGTCCAGGTCGGCGACGGTTTCGTCGGTGAAGTATTCGGCGGCGCGCTGCAAGATTTGCGGCGGCGCGGTCAGCGTGAAGTTGTAGATTTCGCGGTGCGTGGGCAACACCACCAGCCCGGGATCGTCCATGCTGACCAGGGTGGCTTGCACGAAGTTAAAAGCGGCGTTGGGCGGGGCATCCGGATATTTGGCGCGCTGCTCGTCGCGGTAAGTCAGGCCCGTGCTGTAGCGGTGGTGGCCGTCTGCGATGATTAAGTTGCGTTTGGGGGCCATTTCCGCTTCGATCTGGGCGATAATTTGCGGGTCGCGCACGATCCAAACGCGCTGGCGCACGTCTTGCTCCCAGATGTCGCGCACGTCCATATCCGGCTCGCGGTTGCCGATGGCTTGGCGGATCAGGGCGTTGATTTTGTTCTCCGGGTCGGGGTAGAGGATGAAGATTTGCTCGGTGTTGGTTTCCATCGTGCGCAACAAGCGCAAGCGGTCCGCCTTGGGGCCGGCGTGGGTGCGCTCGTGCGGCAAAATGATCCCCTCGTCGAAGTCCACCAACTCCACCGCCGCGATCAACCCCAGGCGGGTGTACGGCTGGCCGTTGACGGTAAATTGCTGTTCGTAGGCGAAGAAGATCGGCGCGTCTTCACGGATAAGCACGCCCTCTTCCAGCCACTGTTGGAAATATTCGCGGGCGCGGGTGTAAACGTTCGGCCCCTGAGGGTTTTCCGGCTGATCGTCGGGCTGGGGACGGCCTTGGATGATGCGCGCGATGTTGTACGGGCTGAGCGCGTAATATTGCTCGCGCAGCGCGTCGGTGATGCGGTCGTAAGGTTGAGCGACTACCGAGGACAAGTCCGAGATGCGTTCTGGGTTGTAACGAATGCCACGAAACGGTTTGATCACTGCCATGAGCTTCCTCCGAAAGTGGTTTCCAACCTGGCCGATGGCGAGCCAGCGCGGGGAATTGTACCAGTCTCTGGGAGAGCGTGCGAGCGTGACTTTGGAGGGGGGCTAGGCGGGTTGGGGACGCGGCGCGCCGCCCGCAGGGCCTGGCACAGCCAGGCCCTCGAAGCGACGCAGTCGCTTCGGTGCGCTGAAAGCGCACGCGGGCGGCGCGCGCCCTGCGGCGGGCGTCCCTTTGCGGGGTGTGGGGCGCCGCCCCACTAAATGCGGCGCACGTCGCGCTTACGGGATGATCAACTGCTGACCGGCGAAAATCAGGTTGTAGTTCGTGATGCCGTTGGCGGCAGCTATCGCGCTCATGCTCACGCCATAGCGAAGGCTGATGCGGAACAGATTTTCCCCGGGTTGCACGACGTGCACCTGGCCGCTGCTTGTGTTCCATGTGTTGCCGACATAGGACGTGCTGGCACTCGCAGCCGGTGCGCTGGCTGCCCACGCGCTCAGCGAGCCGCAAATATCCGAGGGCACGATCAGCTTTGTGCCGTCCGGATTAGCGTCATAATGGGCTTGCAGCTCGTCGGAGGAAAGCGCCCACAAGCTCACCCCGTTGGTCGTCGCTATGCGCTGATGGGCGTCCAGCAACCGCGCGGTGTTCAGCGCGCTGATGATGTCTGTGTAGGCGGCGGTGATCACAGGAGCGTTGCCCGCCAACACCTGAAAACCGCTCGCCGTGCATTGGACGCTCAGCGCCGCAACGCCCGTCGTGCTGGCGCTGTTGCAGATGTAGCCGTTACCCAGCTCGTCTTGTTCGCGGAAGTCGCTCACCACCAGGCGGGGTGTGCTGCCGCTGAGGTCGTATTGCCCCACGCGCACCTCGATAAACGAGCCGGAGGTCACCGCTCCGTCCCAAGCAACGGGGATGCTCACCTGGCCGGCGCGGGGCGGCACGCTTTGCCAGTAGTCGGCGATCTTTTGCCGCCCGCTTTCGTCCGGACACTGTGCGGTTGTACAGGGCATAGACCACACTTCCACGCGGAAGCTATCTTGCTGGCAAGCCGGGCTGGTCATGCCGTCGTAGTAAAATTGCAACGTAACTCCCCCACATGTGGCGTTGCTCAGCTCCAATGGGCCGATCACGCCGGCTTGTGCGGCTTGAGGAGCGCCGGAAAGCAGCAGCGCAACCGCCATGATCCCCACCACAGCCACACCCGTAAGATGATGACGTATTGCTGGCATTTTCACACCTCTAGTTAAGTTAGTGATAACTGCCTTTATATGCTATTGTAGGGGCAAAGTGGCGTTTGTGGAAAGCGACGCACAAACCGAAACCGGACTGTAACGATTTTCTTATCCGCAGCAAATCCTGGGCTTCGGCCAACACCGCGCGACGCCTGGTGTACGTGTTGCGAATGGGACATTTTTCCGAATGGCACTATGGCCGAATTTATACTATAGTGATGAGGAGACGTTGCGTCACCACGCGAAGGAGGCGTTAAGTTATGCAGCATGTGCGACGACTGATTGCGATCCTGTTGGCTTTGGCCGTGTTGCTGGCTCTGCCCGTGACGGCTTGGGGGCAAGAGGGGGGGCAGGTCACCCACACGGTGCAAGCGGGGGAAAACCTGTATCGGATTGCCCTTCAATATGGCACAACGGTGGACGCGATTGTGCAAGCCAACAACATCACCAACCCGAACTTGATCGTGGTGGGGCAGGTGTTGGTGATCCCTGTTGCCGGAGCTACCGCTACCCCGACGCTTGCCCCGACGACGAGCGGAACTCCTGCGACACCCATCGGCACGGCGACGCCAAGCGTCGTACCCCCGCCTGCCACTCCAACCGCCACACAAACTCCGCCTCCGCCGCCACCGAGCAGTGAGATTGTGCACGTGGTGCAACCCGGGGAGAATTTGTTCCGTATCGCTCTGCAATACAACTTGCCGACGACGGTCGTGGCGGCATATAACGGCATCACCAACCCGAATTTGATCTTTGTCGGGCAAAAATTGCGCATCCCAACCGGTGGTGCGGCTGCGTTCGTTCCAACGCCTGCACCGGCGGCCACCGAAGCAGCCTCTGCTGCTGAGGCGACTTCTGCCCCGCTGGCCCCGCCGCCGAACATGGCTTCTAACGTGGGCTTTGCTTACGGCGTGCAAGTCCATTTGCCCAACCAGGATATGGCCCGCGTGATGCAGTCCGCGCAAGACCTGGGCGTGACGTGGGTCAAGCAGCAGATCGATTGGGCGCTTTACGAGCCTTCCGAAGGGGCGATCAACTGGGCGCCGATTGATGAGATGGTGGACGCGATGGACGTGGCGGGCATGAATATCTTGCTGACCGTCACCTCCGCGCCGAGCTGGGCCCGCGATTCTGACCAGGAAAAAGGCCCGCCGGTAGACTATCAAACCTATGCAAACTTCGTCGGGCAGATGGCCGAACGCTACGCCGGGCGGGTAGACGCCTACGAGATTTGGAACGAGCCAAACCTACGCCGCGAGTGGAACACCCCGCGCGGCATCAGTGCGGCCAGCTACGTTGAGATGCTACGCTTGGCCTATATAGCGATCAAAACGGCGGACCCCGAGGCTATCGTCGTGACGGGCGGGCTGGCCCCCACCGGCTTTAACGACGGCGTGAACGCCATTGACGACCGCGTTTATTTGCGCCAAATGTACGCGGCGGGCGTGGCGGATTGGTCGGACGCGGTGGGCGCGCACCCCAACGGCTGGGCCAACCCGCCGGATAGCACATGCTGCCGCAACAATCGCCCTGCTGTGCCTGCCTGGGACGATCACCCGAGCTTCTTCTTCAAAGAAACGCTTAGCGACTACCGCGAGATCATGGTCGCCAACGGGGACAGCGGCACGTACATCTGGGCGACCAAGTTCGGCTGGGGTAGCAACGACGGGCTGAATGTTGAGCCTGCCCCGGAATACGCTTTTGTGGCCTATACCACGCTCGACGAGCAGTCGTCGTATATCTTGCGCGGTTTCCAATTGGGGCGCGAACTAGGCTATGTGGGGCCGATGTTCCTTTGGAACTTGAACTTCTGCATGGTGGTTGGGCAGACGGGCGAGCAATGCCTTTGGAGCTTGCTCGATCCGGCAGGCAACCCACGCCCCGCCTATCTGGCGTTGCGGGATTTGCTGCACTGACGCCTGCGCACTCTTCGATCTGTGTACCAAGCCGCTCGGCCCTGATGGGGCGGGCGGTTTTTTTGTGCTCTAGTCGCTGATCAACGTCTCAAGCGGGTTAGGCGTGTAGGTGTCGGTGGGCGTGTAAGTGTGCGTTGGGGTGGGCGTGTCCGAAGGGGTGTAGGAGGGCGTAAACGTGCGCGTAGCCGTTGG
>JALSSH010000010.1 GCA_026984385.1 Ardenticatenia bacterium
AGCGCTACCCGCGTTGCCGTTTCCAAAAACTTGCCCTCCTGGTGGTGTAAGCCCGTGATGCCGCTCCCACATTATACAGGCGTCAATCTCCGTGACAATCCCAGCCCTAGCGGTAGTGTGCTCAATTCGGTTGAAAAGCAGATGAGGGTTGAGCGTTGCCTTTCTGCGCGCCAAGTCGCACAGGGCGTCTTCGTTCACCTTGCCCAAACGACACGCTCTCACCCACTTTGACAAGGAAGCAGAAACTCCCCCACAAAGTTCGACCGTTAAGGATACAACTTCGGCAAGGCATGAATTCGCGCGCGGCACGGCGGACGCGCTATACTGGGCGCGGGTGTCCGGTACACAAACGCGGAGGGCGGCATGATCACGGCTTTGGTCACGGGCGGGACGGGTTTCGTCGGCGCACACGTGGCGCGGGCGCTGGTGGAAGCGGGTTATCAGGTGCGCATTTTGCGCCGCCACACCAGTCGGTTGGACGCGGTGGCCGACGTGGTTTGTGAGCATCAGATCGGCGATGTGTTGGACTACGACTCGTTGCTTGAGGCGATGGACGGGGTGGATTGGGTGTTTCATGTGGCGGCGGTGGCCGCCTATTGGCGCAACGATCCGGCGCGCATCTACCGCGTCAACGTAGACGGCACGCAAAATGTGCTTCGGGCTGCGCAAGAGATGGGCGTGCAGCGCGTGATCTTCACCAGCAGCGCCGCCGCGATGGGCTACCGCGACGATTTGCGCCCAGTGGACGAAAGCGTGCGCTTCAACTATGACCCGCGCTTGACCCCTTACGGCCACAGCAAATTTTTAGCGGAGGTGGAAGTTTACCGCGCGATCCGTCGCGGGCTGGATGGCGTGATCCTCAACCCCACCGTGATCACCGGCCCGGGCGATCTCAATCAAATTTCCAGCAGCGTCATTCTTGAGGTGGCGCGCGGACATGTGCCGCCGACCGCTCCTCCCGGCGGTGTGACGTTGATCGACGTGCGCGACGTGGCCGCCGCACATCTGGCCGCCGCCACACGGGGGCGCACCGGAGAGCGCTATTTGCTGGGCGCGGTAGATTTGACCCATAAGGCCTGGCTACGCTTGATCGCCGCCGAAGTGGGGCGCGCTTTGCAACCGGTCGTGTTGCCGACGGGCGGGGTGCAGCTCTTGGCGCACGGCGTGGACGCACTGCGCAGCGTGGGCGTGCCTGTGCCGATGGAAGGTAACCAACTGCGGCTGAGTACGCGCATGATGTTTTTCGATTGCCGCAAAGCCTGGCGAGAATTGGGCGAGCCGCGCATCTCGATCCGGCAGAGCATCCGTGACACGCTGGACTGGTATCGTGCGCACGGTGATCTATAGCTTGGCCCCTGCAAGCTGAAGGAGAACAGCAAAAGATGATTCGACGTGAAGAAGCCGACGCCGTTTGGGTCATCCACCAAACGGCGCACGCGCGCTTGGCCGGAGAGCTGGCCGCCCATTGGCAAGCGGACTTTGCGCCACGAGAAGCACTGCTCCTGGCCGCGCTGAACCACGACGCCGGTTGGCCGGACTTTGAGCAACAGCCGCGCATAAACGAGGATGGGTGGCCGCGCTCCTTTTTGGAAATGGGCGCCGAGGAACACTTCACGATCTGGGAGCGCAGCATCTGGGCGATGTTCGTCCAAGATCGCTACGCGGGCTTGCTGACCTCACTCCACGCGGCGGCGCTTTATGAGCGGCGTTTGCATGTGCCTCCTGCGGTCACGGCAGCGCGTCAGGCGGGGATCGAGGGCTTTTTGGACAAATGGCGCGCCTGGCAAGATGAGCTGATCGCCACCTTGCGCAACCACCCCTACTATGGCCCCGCGGTGCAGCCGCGAACGTTAGCGCGCAATCTACGGCTCTTGCAGGTATGGGACTATCTTTCGCTGATGTTGTGTTGGGGGCCGGTGAAGGAAGATACGCTCGCAGAAGTGCCGCTTGGTGAATCTGCCGTCACGTTGCGCTTGGCCGGTGACGGAAGGCGCGCGCTGTTGCTCGACCCGTACCCGCTGGACGCGCCTTTGACGTTGTGGGTAGACGCGCGGCGGGTGGTCGGCGGGCCATTCGCAGACGATGCCGCGTTGCAACGCGCGCTCGCCGACGTGCCCTATCAGCCGCTGATGTTTCAGGTCATGTCCCTGGCGGCACACTGAGCGCGACGATATACGCACGGCACCAAGCCAACGCGGCGTCCGTGCTGACGGGCTGATGTACGGCAAAATGCTCTATCACCGGCTCTAAAAGCGGCACGGCGCGCGGTGAGCTACGACGCTGCGCGGCCAACCAGTCGCGTCGGCGCGCGGGTGGCACGCGCAGCAATTGGCGGCAAGCGTCTTCAAACAGCCGCACCATCCACCGATATCCCCACAACAAAACTGTTCCTCGTGGGGTCAGATGCCGCAAGGCCAGATCGCGCAGGCGATTAATGGCGGGCAAATTGGCCGCGTCGAGTGTGTCCCATGTATCTAGGAAAATGGTGTCATAGCGTTGGCTCGGCGGCGCGCTGAGCCACTCGGCCACGTCGCCCAAATGTGTTTCCAGCGGCACGGTGAGCGCGGCTTCCAGCGTCGGAGCGACGATCTCGCGCACAACCGCGCTACGCTCGATGATCGTAAAGCGTGTTGCTGCGCCGACCGCCCCGAGCGCCGCGTATTGCGGATACACGCCCAGCCCCAGCCCACCGACCAACACGTGCCCATGTGTGCGGCGGGCATTGTTAGCCATCATCATATGCTCCTGGGGAGTGTTGGACATCCACAGCGTGCCATCCGGCGCAAAGAGCAAACGCGCCTCAAAGGGCACGGCCAGCCGATAGCGCCGCCCGAAAACTTCCGCCTCTCGTAAAACGGCGCGTTCTACGCGGTAGCCGCTGGGGTGACGCCCGGGCGGGATGAGCGCCAGGGGCACATGCGCCCATGCGTCCGTCCAGGTGGTGTCGTCGAAAGTGGGGTCAAACTTGGGCGTGGACATCATCACAGCTCGGGGACAAGACGCGCAAACGACCTGGGTTGGTTCGGGACGCCTGCCGGATCGGGCGCGCCGCGTGGCCGTCGATTTACGGCAGCGGCCACGCGGCGCGCCCTTTCTGCGGCGAGCGTCCCGTTCGCGCCATGCCTGTTTGTGCCGCCCGTGCTTAGCCTTTCAGCCCGGTTGTGGCGATCCCTTCGGTGAACTGTTTTTGCGCCAGGAAGTAGATCAGCAGCACCGGAACAAGCGTGATCACCGAACCGGCCATCAGCAGATTGAGATGAGAGCCGGCTTCTGTGGTGAAGGCGAACAACCCATAGGAGATCGGGCGCCATCTGTCGGTAAACGTGACCAGCAACGGCCAATCGAGCGCGTTCCACGTGCCGATAAAGGTGAAAATGACCACCGTCACGATAGCTGCCCGCGAGATCGGCACAACGATTTGGAACAAAAAACGGAAATGTCCCGCGCCGTCTATACGCGCAGAGTCCCAAAGTTCGGTGGGGATTTGCATGAAGAACTGCCGTAATAGAAAGATGCTAAACGTGCTGGCGAGGAAAGGGAAAACCAGCGCAGGCCAGCTATCCATCCACGCCCAGGAAAAAGGTCCGTGCACCTCGAAGAGCTTGCCCAGCCCCAAAAACTCGTCCAACCCCATCGCCTCCAGCGCGTCGTGGATCGGCTCGGCGATGGCCTTGCGTGCGTCGGTGATGCCCCAGTCGTCTTGCATCTGGGGAAAACTTTCGGTGAAAAATCCGTCCAGGCTCTTGACCGTGTTGCGGTTGGGGATCAGCACGACCATGGTAGGGATAAAGATGGTCGCCAGGAAGATGCTAAAAAGTAAGTTGTTGCCAGGGAAGCGAATGCGCGCAAAAGCGTAAGCGGCCAAGATCGAGGTGACGGTTTGGGCGATGATGGTCAACGTAGCGATCTTGACGCTGTTAAAGAAGTAGCGCGAAAAGTTAGACTCGTCCCACGCTTCCACATAGTGCGCCAGCCCGCCTTGCAACACATAGAGCTTGTCCAGCTTCCAGATTTTGTTCAGCAGCGGCAAGTCGAGCTTCAGATGCAGCACGGCGAAGCCGTAGCGTTGGGTGCGGGTGTACTCGTCCAAGGTCATGCCGCGCTTGAGCTTGCTGCTTTCGACCTGGTCACGTACATCTTGCAGATACGGCGGGATTTCGCCCGCGTCCAGATAGTCTTGCAGCGTGCGTTGCAAGTCGCGCTCCTCAACAGCGGTGACGCTCAAAAGCTGTTGCGAAGGAAGCGCCCGACCGCGCACGATGTCACCCTGCTTTTGTAACGAGGTGCTGACCATCCACAAAAACGGCAGCACAAAGACAAACGCGCCTGCCGTCAAGAGTGCATAAACCAGCAGCCGAAAGATGTTGATCCGCACTATCGGAAAACGGCGGCGCGGCGCGGCGTAGAGTGTCGCGTCTGTGGCCGCGATGGGGGAAGATGTGGTCGTTGCACTACCCATAGAACACCTGCTCCCTTGCCAAGCGGGTTTGTACAAGGGTCAAGATCAAGATGACCCCAAAGAGCGTAAAAGCCAAAGCAGCAGCATAGCCCGGGTCATTGGCCGAATAGAGCGTGTTGAAGATGTGCACGCTCATCGTGTCAATTTCCTTGCCCGTCGCTTGCCCGCGCAAAACGTAGATGTGCGAAAAGGCCTTAAATGTGCCGATGATGGAGAGCATAGAAAGAAAGAACGTGGTCGGCGAAAGCAACGGCAACGTGATATTGCGGAAGCGTGCCCAACGGCTGGCCCCGTCCACTTCGGCGGCTTCATACAGCTCATGGGGAATAGCGCCCAGCCCTGCTAAAAAGACCACCGCGTTATAGCCGGCAAAAACCCAGATGTTGTAAAGGATCACGGTCGCCAACGCCAAACTGGGGCCGGCCAGCGCGTCCGGTATCGTGATCGGGTTGCCGCCGAGCACTTGCGCGTAGAAAATACGGAAAATGCCCTCCGGCTCTTTGAGCCACTTGAGCGGTTCGAGGCCGAAAAAGCCCACGATGCGGTTGGCAAGGCTGCCCGGCTCCAGACGGAACATCACCAGGAACACGGTCGACGTGGCGACACTGGGAGCGATATAGGGCATGAAATAAACTACACGGTAAAGCGATTTGCCCCAGGAAATTTCCGAAAAGAGCAAATAGGCCAGCCCCATCCCCAGCGCCAATTGCACCGGCACTGTGCCTATCGAATACATCGCGGTACGGCTGAGCGCGTCCAGCGCTTCTTGTGTCTCGCGCCCGCCCAACGCCAGCGCGCGCGGCACTTCGCTGATCAGCAACCAGCCGCCGATCATCATGCCGACCGCCTGCACAATAGTCAGCCCGAAACCGAGCGGCGTTTCACGCTTTTGGGCGCTGCGCCAGACCAAATAGGCCGCGCCGATCAAGAATGCGCCCACCATCACCGAAAAGACTTGCGGCCAGTAAAGCAGTTGCGCTTGGAGCACCTCCGGACGCACCGCCGGATGCGGCTGGACGCCGGTGGCGAACTCATAAGCGCGGCGGAACTGCTCCAAGCTCAACGCCCCCATGCCGGCGGCGGTCTGCTGGCTGAGCTTGAGCGCGCCGACCAAGTACAGAAACATAAAAAACGCCGCCACACCTAACGCCACCCGTCCGTAGGTCAAACGGGCGTAAGCACGTGGGTGGTCGTCCTCGTCCAAGTGACCGCGCGTCCAAGACATGGTATACACGGCAGCGATGCTCAGCAACAACCCCAACACAGCGTAAATTTGCTTGCGCACCGGCTCGGTGTAGCCGCCGCTG
>JALSSH010000011.1 GCA_026984385.1 Ardenticatenia bacterium
CGGGTGGTTTTCCTGGCCGACAAAACAGGCGTGCTCACAGTCTTGGCGCGCCCTCTCTGGGATTTGCGCAGGCCGGTACTCGTCCCGTTCGACGCTTTGGTGTGGCGCGTTGTTGCGCCATAGCGAGTTGTCACATCGTGATCGTAGCGTAGAAGCAGTGGCCGTGTCAAGGTTCGTTCTTCGGCACTGATAGCGTTGAGACCCCGACGCATTGTGCCCCGCTTTGAGCTGTCCTTCTTGGGCGTGACCATATGGACATTTGCTCATAACCTTAGTTGACCTCGTCTCCCTTCCTTATCCCCCCGTAGGCGAAGCGCTATTGCCGAAGCTCGGTTTGTTCGGTAGCCTAAGGGGGCTACATCGTGCAAGGTGCAGCCCAAGTCAACGTTTTGTTGGTGGAGAAGAAAGCGAGAATCAATTCCGCTCATGGACAATGTGACGCAACTCAAAACCTACCTGGCAGACATCGTACACTTGCAACACGCGGCGGCACTGTTGGGGTGGGATCAGCAAGTTAACATGCCGCACAAAGGGGCACCCGCTCGCGCTGAACAACTGGCAACGCTCAGTCGTTTGGCGCACGAACAATTTATCTCGGAGAAGACCGGACGCCTGCTGGAAAACGCCGAAGCGGACGTGGCCGATTTGGACGCCGATCACGATAACGCGGCGTTAGTGCGCGTGGTACGCCACGACTACAACCTGGCAACGCGCGTGCCGACGGCTTTGGTGGAAGAGCTGGCGCGTACAACCACCTTGGCGCACGAAATATGGACCAAAGCTCGTGAAGCAGCCGACTTTAACCAATTTGAGGACGCACTGGCGCGCATCATAGACCTCAAGCGTCAACAGGCCGAGGCGCTGGGCTATGAGGATCGCCCCTACGACGCCTTGCTCGACCAGTACGAGCCGCAGATGAAAACCGCCGACGTAGAGCGGCTCTTTGACGAACTGCGCGCCGAGTTAGTCCCTTTTGTGGCGCAGATTTTCGAGCGCTTGGACGCGGTGGACGATGCGCCGATCCGCCAGCGCTTTGAGGTGGACAAACAAGAGGCATTCGGGCTGAAGGTGCTCAAGCGTATCGGCTACGATTTTGAGCGTGGGCGACAAGACCGCTCCGTACACCCCTTCACGACCGAATTTTCGATTAACGACGTGCGCATCACCACGCGCTTTGAGGAAGATTGGCTGCCATCGGCGCTTTTCGGCTCGATCCATGAAGGCGGCCATGCTATGTACGAACAGGGTTGCAACCCCACCTACGAGGGGACGTTTTTGGCGGGCGGCACGTCGCTGGGCATCCACGAAAGCCAGTCGCGGCTATGGGAAAACGTGGTCGGGCGCAGCCGCGCCTTTTGGGGCGTCTTCTACGGAGACTTGCAGGCTCTTTTCCCCGCCCAATTGCAAGATGTACCGATGGAGGCGTTCTACCGCGCCATCAACGCAGTTTCCCGCTCACTGATTCGCGTGGAAGCCGACGAAGTAACCTATAACCTACACATCATGCTCCGCTTTGAGCTGGAAAACGCGCTTTTAGAAGGCAAGTTGGCAGTACACGACGTGCGCGATGCCTGGAACGACAAAATGCACGACTACTTGGGCGTCACGCCACCAGACGACGGCAAACATGGCGTGTTGCAAGATGTGCACTGGTCGTCCGGCCTGGTGGGATATTTCCCCACGTATTCGCTGGGGAATTTCCTTTCCGTGCAGTTTTGGGAGCAAGCCGTGCACGATGTGCCCAGCATTCCGGAGGATATCCAGCGAGGCGAGTTCGGCTCACTGTTGAGCTGGCTGCGGGAAAATATTCATCGGCACGGGCGCAAATATTTCCCTGCGGAACTGACCGAGCGGGTCACCGGAGGCCCGATTCAAATCGCGCCCTTCATGCGCTACTTGAAAGCTAAATACACGGACATCTACGGCCTATAAGGCGCACTGTTGCGCAGAAAAAAGCCCCCCGCAACAATTGATAACGTGCGGGGGGTGCTTTTAGCGCATAGAAACAAAGGGCGTTGCCCCTAATGCCAGCCGAAAATATTTTTCCACCAGCCACCTTTTTTAGGGGACGGCGTTTTGCGCAAATCCTGGAAGCTGATCTTGCCCTCTCGATCCATCGTGATGATGAGCGCTTTCCGATGCTTGATGGCTTCCTTCAGGCTCAACTTGCAGCCGCGCGGGAGCATATAAACATAGGACTTGTCCGCAGTGCTGTGCATTCGAGACAACCGCCACTCATCGCGGTACATTTGCGCAATTTGCAAAAGCATAATCTGAGGAGGCATTCCCTCCCTTTGTTGTGGAAACGGATGGGGCGGTTGAGGTGGGGTGATGGGTTCTTCGACAATTTCGGAAGGCCTTGGGGAAGAATCCAGCTCATCGGTGTAGACGACGTCCGTATCCTCGAACTCGGTTGGCTCTGAAAAAAAGGGGCTTTCCATCCCATCCTCATCGCCGTAAAAAGGTGTCTCTTCTTGTTGGATGGCAAGTTCTTGTTCGGCATATCGCCAGCGAAAATCCAGACGCGGCGAAGCCAGGCGCACCCCATCGGATGAGGGCATAGCGCCATTGAAAAAGGCTTCTTCTTGTCCCACCATGTTTCCCCCTCACTTTCCGGCACGGTTGAGACATTATAGAGATATGTGATAGCGCGCGTGACGCCTGCTTACAAACCGTATTCTAACATAAAAATAATAAAAGGGAAATAAACGTGAGCGGGGTCGTGTGTCCAATTGGGCTGAGCGTCGTCCACTAAGCACCAAGTCGCGTCGTGTTTTTCGCTCAAAACGACACGCGGCTACAGTTTTTGGCAACGGCGAAAATCACCCTACAAATTTCAACCGCCGAGGATACACCCCCCGTGCTTTGTTTTTGTTGGAAAGTTCAATCCCCTCTGGTACAATCCACGCGGCTTGTGTAGCCTGACACGGGCTTAGATTTCGGCCACTTAGAAAGGTATGGCGATTGATGAAGTCTCGTCCTATTCTCGTAGCCGCAGGGATTGTAGGCGCGGTGTTGTTGATTTTTGCCGCTTGGTTGCTCGTCCAAAACGCCAACGACGACACTCCCGCCGAAAACACCGCCCAAACCGATAACAACTCCGCCGCAATGCCCGACGACGACGTACATCAACAACTCACCGCTCAACCAGCAGCAGGGCAAAGCGCCGCCAACCCTGTGCAAGACTTCACAACGGCGGGCATCGCTGCTGCGCAAGCCGGAGATGTGGAAGAGGCGATCAACGCTTTTCAAATCGCCATTGCCGCCGCGCGCGACGATGAGGCAGCGCTCCCACACTTTTATTTGGGCAGTCTCTACCTGGAACTGGGCGAGACTGAGGACGCGCTCACGCATTTGGAAGCCGCCACCGAAGCCAACCCCTCGATGGCAATGGCTTGGGCACAGCTCGGCAACGCTTATTTGGCGTCCGGTCGCCCGCTCAGCGCTATTGATGCCTTTAACCAGGCGTTGGCTCTTGCGCCGGATGATCCGGCTCTGCTCACCAATCGCGGCCAAGCTTTCATGCATATCGGCGACGAAGCCGCCTTTGCCAAAGCAAAAGCAGATTTTGACCGCGCGCTGGAGATCAACCCAGACTTGATCGCAGGCTACTTCAACCGTGGCGCGTATTATATGCGTGTGGAAAACTGGGAAGCCGCAATCGGTGACTTTACTTCGGTGTTGGATATTGACCCTGCACAACCCGCTGCGCATTTCAACCGCGCTATGGCTTACCGTGAAATGGGCGAAACCGACAAAGCCATCAACGATTTGGTGCTGGTGCTGGCTTTCCGCCCAGACCCCGATCTGGAGGCCCAAGCCCAAGCGATGCTCGAAGAACTGCAAGCTCAATCCGATACGGGC
The DNA here is from genome assembly GCA_026984385.1 of Ardenticatenia bacterium. Classification (GTDB taxonomy): domain Bacteria; phylum Chloroflexota; class Anaerolineae; order Aggregatilineales; family Aggregatilineaceae; genus JALSSH01. The sequence goes on from JALSSH010000011.1 coordinate 3,865, forward strand.
AGTACGCCCTCTGCAGCCCCGACCGAGGAGACATCTTCCGGCGAGTGAGTGAGTTCGCTTCTCAACGCCAGTCAAAGGGGCGCACATCGCGCCCCTTTTTGCGTTCCCCCTTCGCCCGCCTGACAAAACAGCTCGGGGCGCGATTGACCGTATACAATGCTACGTATACAGAGGAGGATGCTATGCGCACCTGGGATGAAGTCAAACACGCGCTATACCTGATCGCCGATGAACTGCGCGGCATGGCGACCATTGGGCGCTATTTTTCCACCAATCTCTACGAGCGGGAACGCGCCTACCACACGATGGAACTCGCGGCGCGCGTGGCTGCGTTGGCGGAAGATGCGCCGCAGGACGAAGTACGCGCGGCCTTCCTTGCCGAACCTTGGATGCGAGCCTCTCCGCTGGTGGCGGTGGAAGCAGCGGTTTTTTCACCGCACGAGGAGCTTCTGCTCATCCGCCGAGCTGACACGGCGGCTTGGGCGCTACCCGGAGGGCTTGCGGAGATCGGGCGTTCCCCAGCCGAAAGCGTGCTGCATGAGTTGTGGGAAGAAGCCGGCTTGCGCGGGCGCGTTGCTCAATTGCTGGGCATATTCGACAACCGCTTGAACGAAGGACGGGCGCGTTTTCATGTGCTTGTGTTGGTCTTTGAGGTTACTTGTGACCGGCTGACGCCTTCCCCGGGTGTAGAAACGTTGGAAGTAGGGTTCTTTCCGCTCGATGCGCTGCCCGCGCCGCTCCACCCCGGGCACGAACGCCGCGTCACCACGATCTTGGAACATCGCCGCGCCCCCGCCTACTTCGATCCGGCAAACTTTCATCGGGGTTCGCTGCCCACCTTACAGCGCCCCGATCGCTTCCGCACCGACGCGCATCTTTCCGCGTCCCCTGCCCGCCCTCATATCTCCCCCAAGCCCCCCATTGCCCCGCTGCTCTGGCATATGCTCACGCGCAGCTAAGGGCCGCATACGCCCAGCCACTGCGCGATCAACGCGCTCAATGTGCCGTCCGTCACGATCTCGGCCAACGCGCGCTCGGTTTCTTCCACCAACCGAAAATCCCCTTTGCGCAGCGCGATCGCGTAGGGTTCGGGCGCGCTGGTTTTCGGAGCGCGTGCCAGCTCCGGATAGTTGCACAGCCAGCGGGCCGCGCTGATCGTATCCACCAAAGCCGCGTCCGCGCGTCCGTCCTGCACCGCTCCAAGCGCTTCACGCGGAGACATCACGCGCAAAATCGCCAGCGCGTGCAATCGGCGCGCCCAACGCCGCGCCTCCAAATCCCCCGCCGAGGCCAGCTCCACCGCCAGCGTCTTTCCCTCCAGCGCGTCCATTTCCTCGCAAGGCTCACCCGCGCGAAAAACCAATACCTGTCCCGCGTCAAAGTATGGGGCGGAATAATGCACCCAGTCTTCACGGGCAGGGTCGGGGATCAGCCCTGCGATCACCATATCCACCTCGCCCGTATAAAGCGCGTCGTAAAGCCCGTCGTAGCCCATGATCAAGATGTGCGTTTCCACGCCCAGCCGTCGCCCAATTTCCCTTGCCAAATCCGCTTCTAACCCGACGATGCCGTCCGGCGTCCACTCTGCAAACGGGGGGTAGCTGGGGTCAAGGCCCACGTACAAATCGCGGTTGATCTGTACCCGCCGCCAGGTGAGATCGAGCGGGCCAAGTGGCGCGCCCGGGCGGGTCAAGGCCCACAAGGCCGCTCCGAGTGCGATCAGCGCGGCCAGCCCCGCCCCTATGGTGTTTTGACGCTTCCAACGGCAGTTCATCCCTTCTCCTTTCGGCGGCATTGTAACACGGTGAGTGTCCGGTTGCGGCAAAGCGGCGCGCACGTTGCCCGCCGACCTCGCGCGCACTGCACGCCCTCAGCGCTTTTTGTACATTTTCCACAAAGCC
>JALSSH010000012.1 GCA_026984385.1 Ardenticatenia bacterium
CGCCACGCCCTCCGCTAACAGCTCGTGCCAGGTGCTCAAGAGCGCCTCTAGCGTTGGGTCGGCAAAATGGGGCTGTGCGGGCAGTGTGGCCGCGTCGTAAAGCGGCGCGCCGAGCAGCGCGCGCAGGAACATCTCCTGGTTGCTCCCGCCGGAACTCACCGAAAAGCCGGGCGTCAGCACCGAGCCGTCCGCGTCGTAGACGGTGAGCACGCGCGCGGCGTTGGCGAAGTCATCCATCGTCCAACGCGCGCTAGGGTAAGCCAGCCCCGCCGCGTCAAAGGCCGACGGATCGTAGGTGACCAGAATAACATCGGTGGAAAGCGGCAACGCCCACAACCGCCCGTCCCATTGATAGGATTGCCACACGGCGGGGATAATGTCCGCGCTATCCAGCGACGGATCGCTTTGCGCCAGCGGCATCAAGTCCAAAAAGTAGCCCGCCAAAGTATCTTGCGGCGTCAGCGTGGCGGGGTCCACATAGAGCACGTCCGCGCTGGTGACCAGGGCCTCGGTCGCGTCCAAATGCTCCTCGCCGACGCTTTCCGCGCCCAAGAAGAACCCGAACGAGCTTTGCGTAAAGGTCGGGATCACGTCCACGCCGTATTGCGCCTCAAAGGGGGCTAACATCTCCGGCGTGACAAGGTCTTTCCACAGCGCGGGTAAGCTGACCACCAGGGGGATCGCGTCGGCGGCATGGCTAACCCATTGTGGGGCCAGCCCGCCCGCTAACGAGGCTGCTATGACGCACAACGCCAAAAACCAACGCGCAAGCCGATCTCGTACCATTGCCGCCCTCCATTTTGCACGCGGAACATTTCTTTTGTGTTAGAGGATCGCCGCCGAACATTACGTCGGCCTTACAGCGTCCTTACAATCTTGTAACGAGGGGGCTTGCGCGTCTTGAGCCGCGCGGGGCCGCTGCGCAGGCACAACGGGCCACGCAAAAACAAAGAGCCGCCCGTTGCGGACGGCCCTCAAAAACACAATCGGTGTGCAGTGCTTACGGAAGAGGGCGCTCAACCTTTCAGCCCGCTGCTGCTCACTGATTGCACAAACCACTTTTGGAACAGCAGGAAGAAGATCAACACCGGCACGGTCACCATCGAGGCGTAAGCCATGATGCTCCCCCACTTGATCGGCGCTTGGGTCTGGAAAAAGTCCATGCCCACCATCAACGGCTGATACTCGTCCCCCCGCGTGACCATCAGCGGCCACATGTAAAACGACCAGAATTGCAAAAATTTGAGGATCGCCACCGTCGCAAAGACCGGACGCGACAACGGGACCATGATCTGCCAGTAGATACGGAACGGCCCCGCCCCGTCCACATAGGCCGCCTCGTCAAAGTCTCGCGGGATGTTGATAAAGAATTGGTAGAAGAGGAAGATCGAAAACGGCTCGGCGATGAAGGGCAAAATCTGCACATGGTAGGAATTGAGCCACGTCCCGCCTTCGCGGACCTGCCCCACCATGAAGTAGATCAGCGCCTCCAGCGGCAAGGACGCGCCCAAAGTCAGCAACGCTTGCAGCACGCCGCGTAACACGCGCGGCCACGCTCCCACCAACGGCGCGTCTCGCAAAAACTGCCCGGCCAAGTTCCACACCACGCGCCAAAAAAGCAGCGTCAACACGCCCAGCACGCCCAACGTCAGCGCGTCCAGAAAGGCGCTCATCTGGTTGACTTGGATCAGCAGCGGCACGGCAATCGCTTCCAGCGGGATGATGATCAGCGAAACGATGATGCCCAACATCACCGTTCGCCCCAGCCAACGCAGCCGCGCCAACACATAGGCGGCCATGCTGTTGACAAAAAGCCCCGCGATCACCGTCACCAACGTGATAAAAAGCGAGTTGAAGGCCAGATGCTCAAAGCGCACGCGCGAAAACACGTCGCGCACGTTCGCCAGAGTCAAGCTGTTGGGCGCGGGGAAAAACGCGCGCACGCTCGCCAGGTCTGCGATCACGCGCTCGTTGGGCTTGAAGGCCGCCACGATCATAAACAGGATCGGGAAGATGAAAAGAAAGCCCAAAAACGACATGAACCCATAAGCAAAAAGCCGTCGCAACGTCTTTTGCACGCGGTAGAGCACAGCGCGCCGCCGCGCTTCGGCCCGTTGCTGAGAAGAGAGCGTTTGTGTGGTCATGGCATCAGTCCAGGGCACTTTCTGAGCGGACGAGGGAGCGCTGAATCAGCGACACGATCAGCACAATCGCCACAAAAACAACCGAGAGCGCCGAAGCGTAGCCCACCTCACTTTGTCGCCAGCCGCGCCGGATGGTGTACCAAACCATCGTGGCGGTGGACTCGTTCGGGCCGCCGTCCGGCGTCATCACGTTGACTTGGTCAAAGAGGCGGAAGGCCAAGATCGTTGTGGTCAGCACCACAAAGATCGTGGTGTTGCGCAACATCGGCAGCGTGATATAGCGGAACTGCTGCCACAAGTTCGCCCCGTCTATCGCGGAAGCCTCGTAAAGGTCTTCGGGGATATCTTGCAAGCCCGCCAAGAAGATGATCATCTGGAAGCCCACGCCTTGCCAGATGGACATAATGATAATGGCGGGCATCGCCATCTGCGGGCTTTGCAGCCAGCCGAAGCCTTTCACCTTGCCGAACGTGACGAAGCGGATCATCTCGTTGATCAGCCCGAAGTCCGGGTTATAGAGGAACTTCCACACCACCGCGATAATCACCATCGCGGTCACCACCGGGCTGAAGTACAACGTGCGGAAGACGTTTACATACGGCAATTTTTGGTTCACCAGCAGCGCCAAAAGCAACGCCAAGCCGGATTGTAGCGGCACAACGACCAGCGCAAAATAAAAATTATTCAGCAGGCCCTTCCAAAAAAGCGGGTCTTTTGCCACCACCGCGTAATGGCGTCCGAAAAGCGAAAAGGTGCGCGCAATGTCGTAATTGGCCCACTTCCCCAAACCGATCTCGTCTAAGTTTTTGCCGCGCCAACGGAAGATCAACTCCCCTTCGGCGCAGATCGCGCCGCACTGCTCGGCACACGTCGCGTCCTGCGGATCGCTGATCTTGCAGCTCCACTCGGCCTCGCAAGCCTTGCACTGCTCGGTCTTGCTGCGATACCAGCCCGCGCGTGGCGGACGATAGGGCACGTCTTGCGGCACGTCCGGCAAATGCACCACCCCCACGCTCAGGATGCGGTCATAGTTGGCGTACCAGGGCGAAAGACGGTGCGCCTGCGAGCCGTCAAAGCGCTGATTGGTCGTGCTCAGCTCTAGGCCGCGTATGAAGGGCCACACCATGAAAAGCCCCAACAAGATAAACGCCGGCCCCCCCATCACCCAAGCGATCAGCAGATCGCGCCCGCGTCTGCCGCTGAAGTGGCGTCGGATCAACGTCTTCATAAGCCCCGCTCCGAAAAGTCCGGGGAGGCCGCGCGGGCCTCCCCATCTTGCGCGCTAGGCGCGCTTACTGGTTGAGCGTTTCGATGTACGAGTCAATGGTATCTACTGCCGCGTCCAACGCCGCCTGGACATCCTCGCCACGCGCAATCGCGTTGATCGCATCGGACATGGCGGTTTGGATGGCGGGATAGGCCGGGGTCGCGGCGCGCGGCACGGCCACGCCGCCCACCAACTGCTGGTAGTAGATGTACATATCGCCGCCCTCGGCGAAGCGCTCGTCCGCTTGCAAAACCGAGATGCGGGAGGGGATCGCGCCGTTGCCGTCGGTCATCTGCTTGACGTTCTCCGGCTGCATCAGCCACTCGATGAAGGCCCACGCGCCGTCGGGGTTTTCGCAAGAGCTGGTGATGCCCCAGTTCCACGAACCCATGCCCGTCACCGCGCCATGCCCGAAGTCCGGCTGCGGGATCAGCACCAGGTCGTCGCCCAGCGCCTCTTTGTACGGCACATACATCCAGTGCCCCACATAGCTCAGCGGCACGCGCCCTTCCATGAAGTCCGCGTCCGGGTCAACCGGCGTGGCGGTGGCGTAGCCCTTTTCAAACAGGCTTTGGAACCACTCGCCAAAAGCTACCGCTTCCGGCCCATTGAGCACGCCCTCGGCGGTGTCGTAGGTTTCCTTGTTGATCGTGTCGCCGCCAAAGCTGCGAATCCAGGGGCCGAAGGCGTAAGAGTACCACTCGCCGGTGTAGTTGAACTTGAAGTCGATCACATAGCCGTCTTCCGGCACCAACGGGGCCAGCGCGTCCATCGCGGCGTTGAACTCGTCCAGCGTCCAGGGGTCCTCGATGCCCTCGGGGATACGCACGCCGGCCTCTTCCAAGTATTTGCGGTTGGCCCAGATCGCCAGGCCGCTGTCGAATTGCCCCAAGCTCCACAGGTGGTCATTGACCGTGCCCTGCTCGATGATCGAGGGCAGCACGTCGGCCAACAGCTCGTCGCTGACATACTCGTCAATCGGGATCAAGTCGCCGGAAAAGACGTAGTTGTAGATGAACGGGCCGTCGAAATCCAACACGCACGGCAATTCACCGGCCAGAGCCGCCGCTTTCACTTGGTCGTTGTAGCTGCCTTCCGGCACTTCCAACGGCACGATCTCGTATTCGCCGTTGGTCTCGTTAAAACGGGTGATCTGGTCGTCTAGCGCGTCACGCTCCGAACCCTGGCCGGAGTGAAACCACAAGGTGACCTGCTTCTTTTCTTGCGCCGAAGCGCCCATCGGGACGGCCACCGCCAACACGACAGCGACCAAGAGCAAAAGACGTAAGGCTTTCATTTCGTGTTCCTCCTAAGAAACCGTTCAATCTAACGAACCGAAGTGTAGGATCGGGAAAAAGCGTTGGCTTTGCGCAGTCTCTCGCAGCCTCCTTTCTGCCTCCTAGCGAACCGACAATGCCGCCGCGCCAACGCGCAGCGCGCGGCTTCAGGGCGCGTCCAAGCTCAGCGCGCGAAAATCCCGCAGCGCTTTTTGCTTGGGGCGTCCAGCGTAAAAAACGCCCACATCTCCGCGCGCCACCAGGGCGTCCGGAGCGTAGGTGTGGGAAAGATAGAGCACGTCGTCCACGTACACATCCAAAAACACATCGCGCAACACCACCCGCAAAGTCACCTGCGGCGGTGTGTGCGGATACAGGGAATTTTCCAATTGACGAAGGGCGGTCGGGGCGTCGAAGAAGGGGCGGCGGCCTTGCGGACCCTCGGCGAAGACCACGCGCCCCAACATCACGTGCCACGTGGCGCTATCCTCGGCGGACGGCGCAAGCCATACCGCCAGCCCGCTCAGCTCCCCGCCGACCCCTTCGCTCACGCGCAAGGCCAACCCCGCGTAAGGCGCTTGGGTTTGCACCTGATAGATGCCGTCGGCGGCCTTTTGCAGCGGCAAGACGAACGTCTGTGCCTCAGAAAGCGGCTCGGCGAGGTGCGCGACGGGGCGGGCGTGCCGCTCCAGCACCTGCGGCGCGTAGCGCACCGCCAGCGCGCCCGCTTGCGCTTCTTCCAACACTTTGGGCGCGGCCAAAGCCCCGTGCAGCCGCTCCCCGGGCTTGGGCGGGTAGACGTGGTGATAGTAGTAAAGGCGGCGCGTCTCGCCTTCCAACGGGATGCTACGCCCCACGTAGTTGGTGACCGCGTTGGGCGCGCTGGCGCTGAGCACGTTGGGCGCGGACGGCACGTGATAGCCCGAAAGCATGGCGTCCGAAACCAAATAGAACGTGCCGGTCGCCTGCAAGGGGTCTTGCACAGGGTAGGGCGTGCCGAAATGGTAGGACGTGGTGTAGGTGAGGTAGTGGCGGTCGC
>JALSSH010000013.1 GCA_026984385.1 Ardenticatenia bacterium
CGCGGATTATAACGCAGATGCCCCCCCTCGCAGGAAGGAATAGCCCGCGCGTGTCGCACGTTTGCCCCACGTTCAAGGACTGTTGCGCGCAAACCAGTACAGTTTGTTTCCGGAGAGCGCGTACATATTGTTTCGCACGACCGCGTCGGCGTAAAAACCACTCAGATCGGCGAAAGCGTCCGGCTCGTTGCGCGGACGGTAGCCACGTCGAAATTTGCCACCCCACAGCGTTTCGTAGACGGTTGCGTTTTCCGCGTCCAGGATGTAGAGCTGACGGGAAAGCGGGTCGTTGTCCACAAAAAGCGCCGTGCCGCTGGTTAGCGCGCCCGGGGGCCTTTCGCGATACTCAAAGGGCTGCTCCTCCACAATCGCTTGCACATTGCGGCGATATTTCTTCACCGTGCCGTCGCGGAAAAGCACATAAACCGCGCCCTCATCGCTGATGCCGAAGTCTACCGCGTCGTGCAAGTCCGGCAGCTCATCCCCGTTGAAGTATTCTTCCGGCGCGCTGGAATAGGCGCGCACGCCCGCCGGCGGCACATAGCGCCAAATTTGGTTCGCGCCTGTGTCCAACACATAGATATTGGTGCGGAAAACGGCCAGCGCCGTCGGGCGAACCCAACGCCCTTCGGTGACCAGTTGTTGCGCGGTGGCAAAAAAGGTCGGCGAGTACGCCACCAAAAGCCCGTTACGATCCAGCGCAATCAGCACGTTGTCATGCGCCGTGCCGCCGCTGGAAAGCCACTCGATATCCAGCAGGTCGCCGACGGTAAACGTGCCGTTTGCGCCGCTGATCACCTGCCCTTGCCAGATGATCGGCTCTTCGCCGACGGTGGTCAAGCGATCGCCGTTTTCGTTAAGCGTGTCGTGGTAAATCGCGCCGTTGGCGCGGTCCAGCGTGTAAAGATCAACACCGTTCGCCACCACCGGCCCGATCAGCTTGGCGTTTTCCGCGAACTCGTGCAACACCACCACATCGCGCCGCTCGACTTTGTCGTAGCAATCCAAATAGTTGCGTGCGTCCGCGCTGATCACCAATACGTCCGGATCGTTGGGGCGGTAGTGGCCCGCTTGCTCGGCCAAACGCAGCACCTCCGACCACAGCGGGCGCAGCGCCACGTTCTCGCATGTGCCGCCGGAAAGCGTGAGCGCTTCTTCGTGCGCCGTCTTAGCGCGATCCAGCGTGTATTGGAACTCGCCTTTCCCCTGGTTAGAAAGCGTCAGCCCGACCACCACGATCACGATCACCAGCGGGATAACCACCGCCATCCCGACCGCGATATTGGTCGGGATGTTCTGCCCTCCTTCGTCTTCCGGCGTAGGGATCAACCGCTCCAGGATCGCGGAGAAAAACGTCACCACTGCCAGCAAAACGGCCAACACACCCCGCACAATTGCTCGCCCTGCTCCGCGTATCTGCTCCGCCGCGCGAGGGAAAATCGCGGGGCGGTGAAGCTTGGGCGCGCGCGGAAAGGCTGGGCGCTTGGGCGTTTCGGCAAGCGCTACGGCTTCTTTCGCGGAAGCGGGGGCGGATGTTTCCGTCTCCACCGACGGCGACGTTTGGGGTGGCTCGGGAGCAACAGACGCGGGGACCGTGGCGGGTGGCTCGCTCGGCGGAGCGGGTGAAACCGGCGGCGGCGCAGCAATGGATGGCAGCTCGGGCGTAGGCGTTTCTGTGGGAGGAAGGACGCTCGGCGCAGGATGGGGGGCGCGCTCGCTGGAAACGGGGCGCTGACCGCTGGGGTCGGGCGCTTCCGGTGAGAGGAAGCGCAACACGCAAGCCACCGTCCGGCTGCCCGCCAGCGCCTTGAGCCTGGCGGCCATGCCCGCCACGTTTTCCGCGCTAAGCGCGGTGCGCAACTCGCCGTCCAGACATTGCGCCAAGCCCGGGTCAGCGAGCAGCGCGGTTTGGTTCGGCGCGACCGTGTAGCGCGCAAAATCGATATCCGGCTCGGGCGCGCTACCCAGCGGTCGCAAACTCAACGCGAGCGGATCGCGGCGGTCTGGGGGAAAAGTGACCAGGTTCGGCCATTGGAGCAACGCCAAAAACGCCTCCCCACTGCGCGCCGCATAAAGCGTATCCCCGTGCAGCGCCAACATCAGCGCATGGACGGGGCGAGGCGGGTTTTCGGCGCGCAACTTGGCGTTGAGCGCCAGCAAAGCCTCGCGCAACCCACCCGTGACGCTGCCTCCGCTGCCGAAATAGACGTCGGAGGCCAGCCGCGCCAGCTCTTCGAAGAATGCGGCGGGCGGTTGGGCGCTTCCTGCTGCCGAAAGCAGCACAGCGACCGTATCTTGTTCACGGCTGCGTGCTGCGCCTTTGGGCGCGCGTTCCACCAACACCCCCGAAGGCGCGGCATGAACGGCACGCCCTGATACAACCCATACCGTGCTAAAAAATGGTGCGATCCGCTCGGTCATATGTTTCTTTGCCCCTCCACTGAACTCCGCGTTTCTCATTGTAGCGCAAATCGGCGCAGACGTTGGGGAGCATCTGGCACAGCCTGGCACAAACCTGGCACATACACGCTTGATTTATACGCTCAAATCCGTTTAGCTGGTAAGTAGTGTGACTATATGTGGCGGAGATTTGCGTATCTTTTGCAATACACCGCCCGCATAACCGGATCGTGCGGAAACCGCGCAGGTTTTCCGCAACATGCTCACAACGTTTTTACACCCAATCGTATTTTTAGCAGCTCACACTTAGGAGGCCATAATGTCCAAGCGGTTACTTAGTTTGATGCTCGCGGCGGTTTTGGCGCTGACGCTGGTTGTGCCGGCCCTGGCGCAAGAAAACGAACCGTCCGGCGAGTTCGAGATTTTTTCCTGGTGGGCCGGTGACGAAGGCCCTGCGCTGCAAGCTCTGATTGACAAATTCGAAGAAATGTACCCCGACGTCACGGTGAACAACGCGACCGTGACCGGTGGTTCGGGCGTGAATGCGCGCGCCGTGCTCAAAACCCGCATGTTGGGCGGCGACCCGCCGGATACCTTCCAGGTGCACGCAGGCCAAGAGCTGATCGGTACGTGGGTGGTGGCGGACCGCATGGAAGACCTCACCTTCCTCTATGACGAAGAGGGCTGGTGGGACAAGTTCCCGCAGGGCCTGCTCGATCTGCTCAGCACAGATGAGGGCATTTGGTCCGTGCCGGTGAACATCCACCGCTCTAACGTGATGTGGTACGTCCCCGCCAACTTGGAAAAGTGGGGCGTGGAAGCGCCCGCCACCTGGGACGACTTCCTGGCGATGTGCCCGACTTTGCAAGAAGCGGGCGTCACCCCGCTGGTGATCGGCGAAAACTGGACGGTCAACCACTTGTGGGAAAGCGTCGCGCTCTCTGAGCTGGGCGTGGACGGCTGGAACGCGCTTTGGGCCGGTGAGAAGCACTGGACGGACGACGATGTCGTCGCGATGTGGGAGAAGTTCGGCCAGATTTTGGAATGCTCCAACATCAACGAGGACGCGGCGACGCTTTCTTGGCAACAGGCCACCGACAAGGTTATCAACGGCGAGGCCGCCTTTAACGTGATGGGCGACTGGGCCGCCGGCTACATGGTGACCACGCTGGGCTTGGAGCCGGGCGAGGGCTTCGGCTGGCAACCTTCCCCGGGCACCCAGGGCGTCTTTATGATGCTCTCGGATAGCTTCGGGCTGCCCAAGGGCGCCAAGAACCGCGACGCCACCATCGCTTGGCTGAAGCTGCTCGGTTCGCGCGAAGGCCAAGATATTTTCAACCCGCTGAAGGGTTCGATCGCGGCGCGTTTGGATAGCGACTTGAGCCTCTACAACACCTACTCGCAAGCAGCGGCGGCGGATTGGAAAGAAAACGCCATCGTTGGTAGTTTGGTGCACGGGGCGGTGGCGCCGGAAGCCTTCAGCAGCGAGTTTGCGACCGTGATGGAGATCTTCCTCAACGGTTACAACGCGCAAGCGGCGTCCAACGCGGCAGAAGCCATCGCCTATCAGGCGGGCATCTTGAAGTAAGCGCAACACACGTGCTCGGGCGTGCCGTGCCCTGCGCATAGCCGCCCGACACAACGAGACCCCCGCCAGGGTTTAGACTTTGGTGGGGGTCTCCTACGCCTGGCGCAACGCTGTTTTGACGCACGCTGTTTCCGCAACCACTCGAAAGGAGGCCAGCGGCGCTTCCCGCCCTCCCGCACACGCTGAGGGCCGAGCCGCCAAGCGCTATGGAGACATCTCGCCGTTTCTCCGACCTTCTCACCCGTCGAGACTTTTCTCGGGGCATCAACAACGACCGCCTCCTTGCCGTGTTGGTGATCTTGCCCTCGGTGGTGCTCCTGGCTATTTTCGTCTACGGCTTTATCGGTCAGACTTTTTACTGGTCGCTGACCGACTGGGCCGGCCTTAGCGCGGCGCGCACCAAACACTATATCGGCCTGGAAAATTACCGCATGTTGTTCAGCGATTTTGGGGGCTTTCGCTTTCGCCAGGAGCTGGTCAATACATTTTTCTTCACGATTTTCTTTCTGCTCGGCTGTTTGGGGCTGGGCTTTGTTTTGGCGGTCGTGTTAGACCAAAAGATCAAGGGCGAAAGCTTTTTCCGCACCGTCTTTCTTTTCCCCTTCGCCCTGTCCTTCGCCGTCACCGGCACGGCGTGGCGCTGGCTGCTCCACCCCAAAGGTGGGATCAACGTGCTGCCGACCGCCTTTGGCTTAGACGCTTGGGATTATGCCTGGCTCAACGACCGCCGCGCCTTTACCTTCAACTGGCACGAAGTGCCGAGCGGGGTCTTGATCGCCGTCATCGCCCTAAGCGCGTTGTGGTTGGTCTATACCCTCTGGCGGCAAAAATTCCTGACCGCTTTTTATATCGGCGTGCCCGTTGGTTTGCTCTATTTGTGGATGCTTTCGGACTGGTTGAGCTGGGACGGCAGCAGCGAGCAGATGCACGGCACGTTCAATTGGCAAAGCGTGCCCCAATACGTCACCGCTGCGATCTTGGTCGGCGCGCTGAGCGGCGTGGCCTATTTGCTCTGGCACGGCAACCGACGGACGGCGGCCTATTTAGGCGTGCCGACGGCTTTGTTGCTGTTTTGGTACGTCAACAACGGACCGCAACACTTCCCCAACGTGCCCTACCCCGAACCGTTTGGCTTCAACCGCGCGCTGGTCGGCTTGTTGTTGCCTTCGGTCTGGCAGCTTTCCGGCTACACGATGGCGATCTACTTGGCGGGCATTCGCGGCATCCCCGAGGACTTGCGCGAGGCGGCGCGCGTGGACGGCTGCACCGAGTGGCAAGTTTATACCCGCGTGGTGCTGCCGATGCTCCGTCCGGTGACGTTGAGCGCGGCGATTGTGCTGGGGCATATCTCGCTCAAAATCTTCGACTTGATCTTTGCAATGGTCGGCACAGACTATTTGCCGGTGAGTGTGCCCGGGGTGCAGGTGTATATCACCATGTTCCGCAGCAACAAATTTGCCCTCGGCAGCGCGATTGCTATGGTGCTGTTGGTGATTGTGGCCTCGGTCATCGTGCCGTACCTGGTCACCTCGTTGCGTTCTGAGCACGAAGTATAGGGGGGCGCGGCCATGATGCTTGTCGATTGGGTAATCTTCGGGGCGCTGATCGGGAGCTTGGGCACGTACCTGCTCTACGATTACCGCAAACGTGACCCGCAAGTCGGCGCGTTGCTGGGCGGGCTGGTCGGCATGGTGGGCAACCTGGTTTTGTTGTTGCCGCTGTGG
>JALSSH010000014.1 GCA_026984385.1 Ardenticatenia bacterium
GTTAGCTCCAAGGCGCGCTGCAAAGTCTCCGGATAGCGGTTGAGCATCCCCACCGCGCTCAGTTGAGGGGACAACGCGATCAGGGCGCGCGTGCGCGCGTCCTCCCCGCTAATGGCGGCCACCGCGTCCAACGCGCTTTGGAGCGCTTGGGCTTGCAACGCAGAGGAAAGATACGGGATCATGCGCCCAAGCAATAGCGCGCGCGCTTCCGGCGTTTCCAAGCCCTCGGCAATGCTCAACAAACGCTCGTGAAACTCCAGCGGCAAATGAGCGGGCAGCTCGCCGAGCGCTTCTGCTTGCGCCGACGCCCCTGTGATGCCCTGCACCGCCGTTTCAAAAGCGGCGACAACCGCTTGGGATTGCAACGACGGCTCTAGATATGGAATCAACGCACCGAGCGCACGCACCCGCGAAGCCGCATCGTTCACCGCCTGCACACCTGCAAGCAGTCGCTCTTGCATAGCCGCGAGGCTTTCGGTGTCGGCAGCCTCCAGGTGTGGCGCCAGTGAAAGCAGCACATCCACCACCACCGCCGGAGACAAAGGGGGGCGTGCTTCGGTCAGCGCTTGGCGCACCACGGCGAGCGGGTCCGGCGCTTGGGGCAAAGCCGTCAGGTGTGGCGCCAGCCTGCCCAACAACGTGACTCGCTGCGTGCTGTTGGGCAAAGCAGCGACCCGCTCCCAAAGTGTGTGCAACACATCCGGCGGCAAATATTCTGCCAAGCGCACCAACGCGGCCAGGCTCTGTTCGGGCGCTGCGGAAGCGTGGGGCGGGCGTTCGGCGGCCAGCGCCACCAAATGCCGCGTTTGCAGCTCCAACGTGCCTGCGCCGGCGACCAAAGCCGCGTCCAGCAAGCGGTTGAGGTCTTGTTCAGTGGTGGTGTCGTCCCATTGCCAAGCAGATGTTGCACGCATTTGGGCGATCTGGTGTAGCGCCACGCCCAGCTCCGGCGAGCGGTGTAAAGCTTCTGCCAACGCCGCAAAAAGCGTGCGCACTTGCTCCACCAGCGCCGCGCGGTCAGCGCCCTGCAAGCCCAGCATTTCCGCCCACATTTGCGCCACCGCGCGATAGTCCGGCGTTTGTTGGGGCGAAAACTCTTTCAGCAACTCTTCCACCGCGCGACGGTCAGCGAAAGCCTGGCCGTTCATCAACGCCGAGACCAACGCCCCCTTGTCCGAAGCGTCATACTCTTGCACCACTTCTTTGAGCGCCGCCCAGTAAGCGCGCCGCAACGTGTCGCCATGAAAAAGCGCCTCGAAGTAGTCGCCCGGAAAAAGCGCGCTCAGCGCGCTTACAAACACTTCGGCGGCGTTGGCAAATTGCTGCGTACTGTGAATGTCGTCTGCTAGAGTGCTCATCGGTGCTCCGAGTTTTCCCCCATCCCCGCTTTCAGCTTTAGTATAACGCCAGTATGACAAACGAGGCGATACCACCCAAGTCCTATCGCTTAGCTTTTGCCGATGCGCTGGACGTCCCTCGCAGGAAACGCTACAATTCCGAACAAAGAGCGCACACAAAGGCCACAATGAGCAAGCACCTTCCTTCGGTGACCAGCCCTCCCTGGAGCGCCACCGCCAAACGTTTGGTGGCGCTGGGTACGGTGACGGCGGCTTTTCTCTTCGCCCGTCAGGTGGACGCTGCCGCCTGGACCACGATCATCGTGGCGGTGGTGCTCTCCTATTTGCTTTCACCGGTCGTGACGTTCTTTGAGCACCACTTGGGCTTGTTGCACAGCTACGAGCTGCGGCGCACGGTGGCCGTTCTGCTCACTTGGGTCGTTGTGCTGGGCACGTTCGGGCTGGGCGTTGGGCTAATTGTGCCGGCCACCGTGACCCAGCTCCGCCAATTCGCCAACGACCTGCCCGCGCTCGTTTCCGACACCGAGCAGGACTTGCAACATCTGCTCGACCGCGAGATCACCGTCGGCAGCTATACGGTTGTGCCCTGGGACGAGCTGCAAAAAGCCTTCACCGCTCCTGACAACGGTCAGGAAGCTAATCTCACCACCACGCTACAAAACGCGGTGCTTTCGCTGGCAAACCCCGCCCTGGGGTTGGTCGGCGGAGCGGTCTCGTTGATGATCAACCTCTTCTTTGTGCTGACCATGCTCTTTTATCTGATGCGCGACGGCCCACTTTTTGTGGGCTATCTGGTGAGCGTGGTGCCGGAAAGCTATCAGGGAGACGTGCGCCGCTTGTTGCACGAGCTGGGCTTGGTGTGGAACGCTTATTTGCGCGGACAGTTGATCCTGAGCCTGGCGGTGGCGTGCGCCGTTTACCTCACCACGTTGATCTTGGGGTTGCCGCAACCGCTGCTTTTGGGGTTGCTGGCCGGTTTTTTGGAGTTCATCCCGAACCTGGGGCCGGCCCTTTCGCAGATTCCGGCGCTGCTTTTCGCCTTGACCGTAGACAGCAGCACCATCCCCAGCTTGGACGCCGGCTTGACCTATGCGATTGTGGTCTCGTTGAGCTATATCCTCATCCAAAACCTGGAGGCGATCTTCCTGGTGCCGCGCATCTTGGGCCACAGCTTGGATCTGCACCCGTTTGTCGTGCTGGTGGCCGTGTTGATCGGCGCGAGCGTGGCCGGTGTGCTCGGTGTGGTGCTGGCCGCGCCAAGTGTGGCGACGCTGCGCGTGCTGCTGCGCTATTTGCGCGGCAAGTTGTTGGACGAGGAAACGTTCCCCGCCGTGCCGGAGTACGCGCATCCGCCGCGCGGCCTGGTTTACCGACTGATCCGCTACTGGCTGCGCAAACGCTTCCCCGTGCGGTCGGAACAGACGCCCGAGGCGCTCCCTGTGCCGCGGCGTGCCGCGACGCCATCGGACGAGGCCGATCTTTCCGATTGGCTGGGCTGAGGAGCGCGTGCGCAAAAAGGGCGCGCCGCGCGACCGTTGATGGAAGGCGTCGGTCGCGCGGCGCGCCCAGCGCGGCGGGCGCACGCGAGCGCGGTTATTCCACTCTGCGCACGCCGACCGTCACCTGTTCCCCGTCAAAGCCGAACTCCCCGCGAAACGCGCCATCTTCCGGCGCACCTTCCCGCAGAGCGTCCGCCAGCGTTTCGCGCGCGATATAGTCCGCGTGCTCTTGGATCGCTTCGCGCAGGCGCTCGCTGGCCTGGTAGGTGACCGTGATGTGGTCGCTGATGTTGAAGTCGGCTTCCTTGCGCAGCGTTTGCACGCGGCGCACAAATTCGCGCGCCAGCCCCTCGCGGCGCAGCGCCTCGGTGAGCGTGGTGTTCAGCGCCGCCACATAACCGCGCTCCTCGGCCACCGCGTAGCCTTCCGCCGCCTCTTGCTGCACTTCGCACTGCTCCGCCGTGATGGTGTACGTTTTGCCGTCCACCGACACTTCGATAGGCTCGCCGCTGAGCAGCGCTTTGGCCCAGCGCTCCACATCTGCCGCCGCGCCTTCGCGCAGCGCGCGCTGCACCTTCGGGAAGTCGCCCTTCAGCGTGCGGCCCAGCACCTGCGGCAGCGGGTTGAGCTTGTAGTGCACGAACTCCTCGGCGCTTTCCGCCACGCGCACCGCCTTGACGTTCAGCTCCTCGGCGATGGTTTCTGCCAGCGCCTGCACCACCTCACGTTCGGCGCTGTAGCGCGTCACGAAGACGGCCTCGGCCAGCGGCTGGCGCACCTTCAGGCCCGCGCTGTTACGCGCGGCGTGCCCCAGGCTGACCAGCTTTTGCACCAGGCGCATATCGTCCATCAGCTTTTCGTCGATCAGCGCCGCGTCATATTTCGGCCAGAAGGCCAGATGCACGCTTTCCGGCGCGTCTTTGTCCACGCTCACAACCAAATTGCGGTACATGGCTTCAGACAAAAACGGCATGGCCGGCGCGAGCAGCTTGGCGACCGTCGCCAGGCACTCGTAGAGCGTCTGGTAGGCGGCGAGTTTGTCCGTGTCGCTCTCGCCCTTCCAAAAACGGCGACGCGAGCGGCGAAGATACCAATTGCTCAGCACGTTGACAAAAGCCTCAATCGGGCGCGTGGCGCGCAGCACGTCGTAGCGCTCGTAGGCGTCGGTCACATCGCGCACCAGCGCGTGCAACTCGCTTAAAATCCACCGATCCAGCGGATCGCGTTCGGCCACAGGCACAGCGGGCGCGCTCGGGTCGAAGTGGTCCAAGTTGGCGTAGGTGACAAAGAAGCTGTAGACGTTCCACAGCGTCAAGTAGAAGTTGCGCACCACCTCGCCCACCAACTTGACCGAAAAGCGGCGCGTTTCGCCTGGCGGTGCGGCGGTGTACATGTACCAGCGGAAAGCGTCCGCGCCGTGTTGCTCGATCACGCTCCAAGGGTCAACCGCGTTGCCGAGGCTCTTGGACATTTTGCGCCCGTTTTCGTCCAGGATATGCCCCAGCGAGAGGCACGTCTTGAAGTTCACGCTTTCAAAGAGCATAGTGGCGATGGCGTGCTGGCTAAAAAACCAGCCGCGCGTCTGATCCACGCCCTCACAAACGTAGTCCGCCGGAAATTGTTCCTTGAACTTGTCCTGGTTTTGGTACGGGTAACCCCACTGGGCCACCGCCATCGCGCCGCTATCAAACCACACGTCGATCAGCTCCGGCACGCGGCGCATGGTGGCGCCGCACTCGGGGCACGGGAAGGTCACCTCGTCCACGTAGGGGCGGTGCAAGTCCAGTTCGGCCAGGTCTTGGCCGCTCAGCTCTTCCAGCTCGGCCACGCCGCCCACGCAGTGCATATGGCCGCAATCTTCGTTTTCACACTTCCAGACCGGCAGCGGCGTTCCCCAATAGCGCTCGCGGCCCAGCGCCCAGTCGCGCAGCTCTTCCAGCCAATTGCCGAAGCGTCCGTTTTTGATGTGTTCCGGCACCCAGTTGATCGTTTGGTTCAGCTCGATCATCTTGTCACGATAGCGCGTGCTTTCGATGAACCAGGTTTTGCGCGCGTAGTAGAGTAGCGGGGTGTGGCAACGCCAGCAAAACGGGTAGTTGTGCACGTAGCGCTCCACCTTATACAGCACGCCGCGCTCGCGCAGCTCTTCGATGATCTTGGGGTCGGCGTCCTTGACCCACATGCCGGCCCAGGGCGTCACCTCGTCAATGAACGTGCCGTCCGGCTGCACGGTTTGGATCACGGGCAAGCCGACCTTTTTCCCCACCTCCATATCGTCCGCGCCGAAGGCCGGGGCCATGTGCACGATGCCCGTGCCGTCCTCCATGCTCACAAAGTCCCCGTGCACAACATAAAAGGCATCTTCTTCCGGCGTCACAAAGCTGTAAAGCGGCTCATAGCGCATCCCGAGCAGCTCTTCGCCACTCATCTCCTTGAGCACGGTATAGCGGTCGGGGTCTTTCAGCGCCGAACCCATCAGCGCTTTTGCCAAGATCAGCCGCTCTGTGCCTTGCCCGTCTTCGGACGGCCCTTCCACCAACACATACGTTTTAGCCTTGTGCACGGCCAACGCCGCGTTGCCCGGCAGTGTCCAGGGGGTGGTTGTCCAGACCAAGAAGTAGGTTCCCGGCTCGTCTTTGACCGCAAAGCGGATGAAGATGGACGGGTCGGCGACTTCCTGATAGCCCTGGGAGACTTCGTGCGAGCTAAGCGGCGTGCCGCAGCGTGCGCAGTAGGGGACGACCTTGTAGCCCTGGTAGAGCAACCCCTTATCCCA
>JALSSH010000015.1 GCA_026984385.1 Ardenticatenia bacterium
CGAAATTCTGAAGGTGTTCCACGAAGAACATCCCAACATCGTCGTCAACTTCAACCCGACCGTTCCCACCGAATATGACGCTCAACTCCGTACCGCCCTGGAAGGCGGCGTCGGCCCGGATATTATGTTGCTGCGCTCCTTTGACCGCACCTTGCGCATGTGGAACGACGGCTTGCTGATGGACTTGACCGACCTGCCCGGGTTGGAAAACTATAGCGATATGGCGCTCAGCGCGTGGTCGGACGGCGAACACCAATACGGCGTTCCGGCGATGAGCGTGTTGCACGGCTTCCTTTATAACAAGGACATGTTCGACGAATACGGCTTGGAAGAACCCACCACCCAGCAAGAATTGCTGGATGTGTGCCAAGTCTTCAAAGACGATGGCATTGACTGCTTCGCTATGGGCACCAAAGACGGCTGGGCGCCCGGCGTGATGTTCTGGGACAACATCGCCCCGAACTACTACGGCGGCAACGAAACCCGCTTGGCCCTCATTCGCGGCGAGATCGACTTCACCGACCCGCGTTTTGTCAAGGCCTTTGAGGCCGTCGCCGAGTACGCGCCTTACTTGCCCGCCGGCCACGAAGCGATCAGCTATCCGGACACCCAGCAGATGTTCATCATCGGCCTGGCCCCGATCTTCCCCGCCGGCTCGTGGGAAATCCCGGTCTTTGAGCCGCAGGTGGACTTCGAGATGGGCTTCTTCCCGCCCCCGCTCCCCAATGACCACAAAGAGGGCGACCCTTGCTATATGTGCGACCACCTGGACGCCGGTTTGGGCGGCAACCCCGCGACCGCGCATCCGGAGGAAGTGCGCACCTTCTTGGAGTGGACGACCACTGCCGAGTTCGCCCAGCTCTTTGTAGACAACTTGGCCGGTTTCTTCCCGCTTTCCAACCACCCGGTCACCATCAGCGACCCGTTGGCTGCCGAAGTGCTCTCCATGCGTGACACGTGCGAAGGCACGATCCGCATCGGCTATCAATACTTCGCTGCTGGCGACCCGCCGCTGAACACGCTGTTGTGGAACGACGCGACCGTTGGTGTGCTGCAAGGCAAGTACACGCCGGAAGAGGCCGCCGCGCACGTCGCCGAAGGGCTGGCGAGTTGGTACGTTCCGCCCGAACAGTAAATCTTTCGAACGGAAACCCACCGAACCTCCCGCGCTAGAAGCGGGCACACTTCGGTTAAGGGGTGCAGACTGTTGGGATCAACGGGCCTGTGCCCCTTTACACCTTTAGCACACCATCTACAGGGGTACACAATGACCAAAAGTCAACGGCGATTCTATACGGTCGTTATGCTGGCGCCGGCCCTTCTGCTTTATACGGTCTTCATGGCCTACCCGCTGGTCGGGTCGGTAACACGCAGTTTTTATGACGGCAAATCCGGCGAAGAACTGCACTTTGTGGGGCTGGATAACTTCGAGCGGCTCTTCACGCAAGAACCTCACCAAAGCCGACTGGTCAACGCGCTGAAAAACAATGTGGTTTTCTTTGCGATCCACATGCTGGTACAAAACACCCTGGCCTTGTTTTTGGCCGTCTTGCTCGTCAGCGGGGTGAAAGGAGCGGGTATTTACCGTACCATTATCTTTATTCCAACCACGCTTTCGGTGGTGGTGGTTGGTTTTGTCTGGGGGATGATCCTCAGCCCGCTGTGGGGGCTTTTTGACGATATACTGCGCGCGATTGGCTTGGGCGCGTTTATCGTGCCCTGGACGGGCGACGTGCGCACTGCGCTCCCCACCGTTTCGCTGGTTTCGGTCTGGCAATGGCTGGGGCTGCCGATGATCCTCTTCACCGCCGGCTTGCTCAGCATTCCCGATACCTTGCTCGAAGCGGCCAAAGTGGACGGGGCGAACAATTGGAAGGCGTTTTGGAAGGTGCGCTTTCCTTTGCTGATGCCCGTCTTTGCCCAAGTGACCATTCTCACTTTTGTGGGCAACTTCAACGCTTTTGATATCGTCTATGCCATGCAAGGAACGCTCGCCCCACCGGACTTTGCCACCGACATCATGGGCACGTACTTTTACCGCACCACGTTCGGCTCTGGCGGTGGGGCTTCGATGCTTCCTAACCCCACTATGGGCGCAACCATTGCAACCGTCATGTTCCTGATCATCTTGACGGGCGTCACCGTTTGGTATCTGTTTACGCGACGCTTCGCCGTGGAGTATTAGCCATGACCTACTACATACGCCACATTCTGGCGCGCATCACTACGCACGTCATCCTCCTCGCGTTTTCGGCGCTGGCTTTGTTCCCCGTGATCATCGTGGCGATGAACTCGCTCAAGCCCCGCCGAGAAATTTTCCGCTCGCCCTACTCGCTGCCCAATCCGATTGACTGGAGCGGCTATGACACCGTCTTCCAAGAGTCCAACTTTGTGCGCTACTTCGGCAACAGCATCTTTGTGACCGGCACCACGATCGTTTTGGTGCTGTTGATCTCGGTGATGGCGGCTTATGCGTTGGCCGAATATCGCTTCAAGTTTAGCAGCGTGATCGCGCTGTACTTCCTGGCGGGCATTATGATCCCGCTGCGGTTGGGCACGATCAGCTTGCTAGACACGATCAAAGCGATGGGGCTATACGATAACTTGTGGGCGCTGATCTTGATCTACACAGCGATGGGGTTGCCCGTCGCCATCTTCATCCTGACCGACTTTATCAAGCTGTTGCCTCACGAGCTGATCGACGCGGCGCGCGTTGATGGCGCTTCGGAGCTGCGCATCCTGTTCCAGATCATCGCGCCGCTGTTGCGCCCTGCGCTGGGGTCGGTGGCTGTGTTCAACATCTTGGTGTGGAACGATCTTTGGTTTCCGCTGATCTTCATCCAGACCGACAAGCTGCAAACGGTGACGCTGGGCGTTTCTAAGTTTGTCGGCCAGTACAAAATCAACTACAGCGCCATGCTGGCCGCGCTGACGATGGCGATCGTCCCGATGTTGGTGATGTACATCATCTTCTCGCGCCAGCTCATACGCGGCTTGACGGCGGGCGTTTCCAAATAAATGCGTGCACCGCTCCACCGACACGGAGGGGGAATGCCGGCAGACAAAAGGCGGTCTGTGTGCAAAGACCGCCCTTTGCCTTTTTGGGGGCAGGGCGTCTTTATAGCGCCGCAACCGTTCCTCTCAAGCTCCAAAAGCCTCAAGACGACGCCAATTGGCCCAAAGTCGCGCCAATGGCTTGACTTGGCCGACATTGTTATGTAGAGTATGCATAGTGGTATAGACCACCTGGACATAATGATGAACGAAACGTTGGATCGCAACCGTCCACTTCCCATGTACTATCAGCTTAAGGAAATCATCCGCGAAAAGGTGACACGCGGGGAGTGGAAACCAGGCAAGTTGATCCCTTCGGAACGTGAACTGAGCAAACAATATGGCATCAGCCGCATGACCGTTCGCCAAGCCTTGACCGAACTCACCCAAGAAGGCGTGCTACGCCGTAAACAGGGCGTAGGGTCGTTTGTCGCCGAGCTGAAGATCGAACAACAACTCACCGGCCTGACCGGCTTTACCGAGGATATGCGCAAACGTGGCTTGCAAGCCAAAGCGCGGGTCTTGCGGCTGGAAGCAATCCAACCGCCCGCCGACGTGGTCACCGCTTTGCAAATTTCCCCACAACAACCCGTTGTGCTGCTGGAACGCTTGCGCATGGTCGGCCAAGAGCCGATGGCGTTGGAAGCCAGCCATTTGCATTTTCCTCAGGTAACGGAGTTGTTGGAAGAAGATTTCGAAAGCCGTTCGCTCTATGAGCTGCTCGCCGAAAAGTACAACATCGTCCCGACCAAGGCCAAACAAAGCATAGAAGCTGCGCTCCCGAACCGCAGGGAGCAAAGACTGCTTGGGTTGCCCGGCGGCTCGCCGGTGCTGAGAAATCGCCGCACCACCTTTGACCAAAATGGTCGGCCTTTTGAATACACCAAATCCGCCTATCGTGGCGATTCGTATGTTTTTTACGCCGAACTAACCGTTCACCCGAACGCTTAGGAGCACGCCGCATGACGCACCGCATCCGCCCTATGACCGCCCAAGATATTCCGGTCATCGCACGGTGGATGGTCCAAGTTTCACTTTGGCAACGCTACGGGCTGGACGAACCCAAAGCCCGTCGCCAACTCGAAGCTGCGCTCCAAAACGACGATCTGCTGCTGGTTGTGGATGTGGAAGATAGGCTCAGTTGTGGCTTTACCTGGGTGATGCCCCAAGGCGGCTTTGGCCGCGCTTATTTGCGGTTGATCGGCGTGCACCCCGAACAAAGCGGGCAAGGGTTGGGCGCGGCCTTGCTCGAAGCAACCGAAAGCGCTGCCGCACAACAAAGCGCGGCGTTGTTCTTGCTGGTTTCGGATTTCAACAGCGGCGCTCAACGTTTTTACCGTCAACACGGCTACCAACAGATCGGCGCGATCCCGGGCTATGTTTTACCGGACGTCACCGAGTTGATTTTTTGGAAGCGCTTCACCGAATAAGCGAGCTACGGCAGAAGGGAGGTCAGCTTCAGCCCATATCGCTAACTCTGGTCATCTCGGTTTATGCTTTTTGTAGTTTCGTAGGAGAGAGAAAATGTCCCGCTATATCCGCTTGCTTTTGATCCTCGCCATGCTGGTTGTCAGCGTGGGCTTCATGGCCCAAAGCTACGCCCAGGAAGATAATGTGCTGGTTATGGCCCGCGCCGCCGACGCCACCGGCCTAGACCCGCACACCCAAACCGCGTTTTCCTCCTTGCGCCTGCTGGAGCTGATCTATGAGCCGCTGGTGCGCACCGACGAAAACCTGAACCTCGTCCCCGCGCTGGCCGAAAGTTGGGAATTTTCCGACGACGCCATGCAGCTCACTTTCCATTTGCGCCAGGGCGTGAAGTTCCACGACGGCTCGGACTTCACCGCCGAGGACGTGATCGCCTCCTACAATCGCATTCTGGACGAAGAAACCGGCTCGGCCACCCGCACCAACTTGCTCAGCATTGAGTCTATGGACGCGCCGGACGATTACACCGTCGTGTTGAACCTTTCCCAGCCCGACGTGCCCTTGCTCACCGCGCTGACCAGCGTCAACACCGTGATCCTTTCCGCCGACGTGATCGCCAACGGCGACCCGACCACCGACGTTATCGGCACTGGCCCCTTCATGCTCGAAGAGTGGCAGCCGGAAGAAAAGACCGTCCTCAAAGCCAACCCGGACTACTGGGGTGACGGCCCGTATGTGGACGGCATCGAAATCCGCATCATCCCCGACGAGGCGACCATCATGGCCGCGCTGCGCGCCGGTGAGATCGACTTCGCTATGCTCAACGACCCGCTGATCGCCACGCTGCCCGTCGGCGACTCCGGCGTGATCATCAACCGCGCGCCGGATATTTCCTACCACGTGCTCCAGCTCCGCGCCGCCGTTGAGCCGCTGGACAAGCTGGAAGTGCGCCAAGCCATTTCTTGCGCCATTGACCGCCAAGAAGTGGTGGACGTGGCCGCGATGGGCGAGGGGCGCGTGACCGGCCCCTTGACCATGCCCGCCTACCAATTGCCGCTCGATGAGCTTTTCTGCTACACGCCGGACTTGGACAAGGCGCGCGAGCTGATGAAGGCCGCCGGTATGGAAGACGGCTTC
>JALSSH010000016.1 GCA_026984385.1 Ardenticatenia bacterium
CGGCGTGGAATGCGCCGTAGCGTATACGGGTAGCCGTCGCTCGGTGCGTCCCCAAAGGCGAGCACACGCACCTGATGCCCCCGCGCCACGATCTCCGGCAACAGGTGATAGAGATAGGTGGCCGGGCCGCCCGAGTCGGGGTGAAAGATGCCCGTCGCTACAAAAAGCCGCATCCGCGCCGTTTGCTCCTAAAGCCGCACAACGCGCGCTTTGCCCGCGCAGCCGCTGGTTTTGTTGCGCGTATCTACCACTAAACGCGCGTGCTCCAGGATAAAGCCGCACTCGTAAGCGCTGTGGTCGGTGACGATGACGACGCAGTCCTGCTCGGCGAGCCATTCGGCGGTCAGCGGCACGCTTTCCCCGATCTTCCCTCCGTGCAAGCGCACCTGCGGGATGAACGGATCGTTGAAGGAAACGCGCGCGCCTTTTTCTTCTAGCAGCGCGTAAATATCCAGCGCGGGGGACTCGCGCACGTCGTCAATGTCGCGCTTGTAGGCCATGCCCAGGATGCCGATCTTGGCCCCTTTGAGCGCTTTGGCCTCGTCGTTGAGCGCGTCGGCGACCAAGCTCACGACGTAGTAGGGCATGGAGGTGTTGATCTCGCTCGCCAGCTCGATAAAGCGCGCGGTGTAGTTGAGCGCACGCAGCCGCCAACTGAGGTAGAGCGGGTCAATCGGGATGCAGTGGCCGCCCAGCCCTGGCCCGGGGTAAAAGGGCATGAAGCCAAAGGGCTTGGTGCTGGCCGCTTGGATCACTTCCCACACGTCCACGCCGAGCTTGGCGCACATCAACGCCATTTCGTTGACCAGGCCGATGTTCACGGCGCGGAAGGTGTTTTCCAGCAGCTTGACCATCTCGGCGGCGGTGGTAGAAGAAACCGGCACCACTTGCGCGACGGCAGGTTCGTACAGCGCGGTGACCACCTCCGTACAAGCGGGCGTCATGCCGCCGACCACCTTGGGCGTTTCTTTGATGCCGTATCTTTTGTTGCCCGGGTCTACGCGCTCCGGAGAGAAAGCGATGAAAATTTCCTCGCCCACGCGCAGATCGCCGTCTGTGAGGCGCGGGGCGATCAGCTCCTCGGTGGTGCCCGGGTAGGTCGTGCTTTCCAACACCACCAGCATCCCCGCGTGGCGAATGCGCGCCACATCGTTGGCGGCGGCGTCCACGTAGCTCATATCCGGGTCTTTGGTTTTGCGCAGCGGGGTGGGCACGCAGATCGTCACCACGTCCACGTCGCGGATATCCTCGTAAGACGTGGTGGCACGCAGCTTACCACTTCGCACTAAGGGGGCAAGTGCCTCGGTCGGTACGTCCGGAATGTAACTTTGGCCGGTGTTGATCTGCTCGACTTTGTGCGGTTGGGCGTCTACGCCGGTGACCGTGTAGCCCGCTCGGGCAAATTCCACCGCCAGCGGCAAGCCCACATAGCCCATACCGATCACAGCCACGTGCGCTGTGCGATCGTGTAGACGTTCGAGTAACTGTTGTTTGTAGTCGGTCATTTGGTTTAACCTATCGCTGCTTGCGGAAGCAAAGCGACGGGATTATAGCCCGCAGGGGAGCATGTGACAATGACCGCTCGCCGACGCTCGGCTGACGAGCGCGGGGAGTGCGCGCCTTCGGCGCGCGGGCGGCGGCTTGCCGCCGCCCAGGGGCGCGGCGCGAGGCCGTCGATTTACGGCATCGGCCTCGCGCCGCGCCCTTCCCGCGCACGCGCACAACGCCCGCTTAAGGGCGCTCACCGCGCCCACGTCCCCGTCCCAGCGCGTCCACCACGCGCGCGACCAAATCGTAGCGGCCAAACGCAGGCATCAGGTACACGCCCTGGGCCACGTTCCGCAACGCCAGCAGCAGCTCCCGCCCGATGCGCACGCCCTCTTCCGGCGCATCTGCTCCGGCGTCCGCGATGCGCTGGCGGATATGCGGCGGGATGTCAATGCCGGGCACCTCATTGTGCAAAAAGGCCGCGTGCCGCACACTGTAAAGCGGCAACACCCCGGCCAAAATCGGCAGCTCCAGCGGGCCGTATTCGCGCGCGTAAAGCTCCAAGAAGCGCTCCAGCACGTGCGGCTCAAAGATCGGCTGCGTGATGGCAAAATCCGCGCCCGCCTCGATCTTCTTGTGCAGCAAATGCGCCGAGCGCAACGGGTCTTTGGCGGCAGGGTTCACCGCACAACCGACCGTGAAGGAGGTTGGCTGGCCGATCGAGTTTTCCGCCTGGTCAATGCCGTTGTTCAAATTGTGCTTGATCAGCCGAATCAGGTTGGAGGGGACGATGTCGTGCGTGTCGAAGGAGTCCGGATAGTCCCCGATCACGGTCGGATCGCCCATCACCACGAAGATATTGCGCACGTCCAGCGCGTGCGCGGCCAGCAGATCGCCTTGCACACGCAAGAGATTTCGCCCCCGCGTGGGGAAGTGCAAGACCGTTTCCAGCCCAACACGGTCTTGGATCAGGTGGCACACCGCCCAGGGACTCATGCGCATTCGCGCCATCGGGCTATCCGAAACGTTGATGAAGTCCACGCCCGCCTCGTGTAGCAACTCCGCCGAGGCGATCACCTTCTGCGCGGTAAAGCTGCGCGGCGGCGGCATCTCTACGTTGACCACAAATTGCCCCGCCGCCAGCTTTTGCGCGAGCTTGGTGGGTTGCTCCGGCGCGTCGCTGACCTCAAACGCCGCGCGGTCCTTGACCACGATCAGCTTGGGTTGCGGACGCGCGGGGTCGTCCAGCGCGGCGCGCATCGCTTGGATATGTTGCGGCGTGGTGCCGCAACAGCCCCCAACTACGCACGCGCCCGCTTCCCGAAAGGCAAGCGCGTATTCGCCGAAGTAGTCCGGCGTGGCGGGGTACATCACGCGCCCGCCGACCATCTCCGGCCAACCCGCGTTCGGCAACACGGAAAAACGCGCGTCCGGCACGGCGCGGCGCATCAGTTGCAAAATGCGCAAAAGTTGCGCCGGGCCGCCGCTGCAATTCACGCCGATCACGTCGGCGCCGGTGGCGGCCAACGTGCGCGCTACCTGGGCGGGCGTGTCGCCCAGCACGGTGCGGTCGTCGCGGGTGAAGGTCATTTGGGCGATGATCGGCACGTCCGCGTCCAACTCTCGTGCCGCGCCGACTGCCTCCGCGATCTCGTAAAGATCGGTGAACGTCTCAAAGATCAGCACGTCCGCGTCGGCCTCGATCAACGCGCCGACTTGCTCGCGGAAGGCTTCGCGCGCTTCTTCGGGCGTGATGCGTCCATACGGGGCGAGCCGCACGCCCAACGGCCCCACCGACCCGCCCACGTAGACATCGTCGCGGCCCAGCTCGGCGATCACTTCGCGCGCCAAGCACACGCCCGCGCGGTTCAGCTCGGCGCAACGGTCTTGCGCGTTGCACTCGGCCAGCTTGTAGCGATTGGCGCTGAAGGTGTTCGTTTCGACAATTTCCGCGCCCGCCTGGATATAGCGACGGTGGATCTCCTTCACCAGCTCCGGATCGTCCACGTTGAGCAAGTCAAAGCAAGCGTCCAGCGGCAAACGGCGCAGCGCGTGGAGCATTGTTCCCATTGCGCCGTCGGCCAAGATCGTGCCGCGCTCCAAGCGTTCGCGGAAAGGTATAGCAGCCATGCGGTCACACTCTCCCTTTGCTAGGCTTGCGAAAGCTGTTCGCTGCGCGAAATGCCCACGTTAAAATACTTGGCGGCGGGATGGTGCACGATCAGCGCGGCGGTGGACTGTTCCGGCACGAGCTGATAGGCGGGCGTCAGGCTCATGCCCAGCGCCTCTTGAGCGGGTAAAAGGCGGAAAACCGTCTCGTGGTCGCCCAAGTCTGGGCAGGCCGGATAGCCCCAGCTATAGCGCTTACCGCGCCCTTCCGCCAAGCTCAACTCGCGGCGGATGTGCCGATGCAGATATTCGGCGGTCGCCTCGGCGGTTTGCACAGCCAGCCCGTGAAAATAGTAGGCTTCGGTGTAGCGATCTTCGGCTTGGAGCGCGTCAAAGTGCTCGCTGGCGACTTGCCCCACTGTAACCACCTGCAACGGGCACACGTCCACTTGCTCACCGCCGAGCGGCGCGAAATAGTCCGCCAAACATAGCCCTTCGCCGCCGCGCTGACGCGGGAAGTGAAAGCGACCGACCTCGGCCAGCTCGCCCGTTTCTGCGTAGCGCGCGGGGTCGAAGAGCACCAAGTCGTCGCCTTCTGCCTGGACGGGGAAATAGCCGTAAACGGCCTGCGGGCGCAAGAGTTGCTCTTGGCGCGCCTGACGCTTCATGTGCTCCAAGCGCTCCTCAAACTCCGCGCGCAGCCGCTCCCATTCCTCGCCGCGCGCGTTTTTCGCGCCCCAGCTCAGACGGAAAAGCTCGCGCGTGTCAATCAGCGGGAAGACGCTTTCCGGTGGAATGGCGCGCACCACTTTGGCGCCCCAAAACGGCGGCGTAGGAATATCCGGCGCGGGCGAAACGCGCGTTTGGCGCGCACGTCGTCCGCGCGGCGCAGCGCTCGCAGAGCCTTTGCCCGTTTCCGCGTGGGCTTCGCGCATCAGCTTTTGCAATAGCTCTTGGCGCTTTTGCGGGTCGGTCAGCCGATCCATCACCGCCAGCCCCTCGAAGGCGTCTTTGCAATAGAAAACGCCCGCCGCGTAAGGTTCGCCGCTTTCTTCCAGGAACAATATCCGCCGCCCAAAGGCGCGGTTGATCGCCGCCCCGCCGATCAGCACCGGATAGTGCAGCCCGCGCCGCGCCAGCTCGTTGACGATCAGCGGCATTTGCTTGGACGTGCTCACCAGCAGCGCGCTGAGGCCGATGGCGTCGGCGTTATATTTTTCGGCGGCCTCGATCACGGCGTTGGCGGGCGTTTGCTTGCCCAAGTCGTGCACGGTGTAGCCGTTGTTCGCCAAGATGGTGCGCACCAAGTTTTTGCCGATGTCGTGCACATCGCCGTAAACGGTCGCCAACACCACCACGCCCTTGCTCGCCCCTTCCTTGCGCTCCAAGAACTGCTCCAAATAGGCGACCGCTTTTTTCATCACCTCGGCGCTTTGCAACACAAAGGGCAAAATCAGCTCGCCCGCGCCGAATTTGTCGCCCACCTCCTTCATAGCGGGCAGCAACACGTCGTTTAGCACACTGATCGCGCTTTGTTCTTCCAAGCAGCGGTCGATCAGCGCCTCCACGCCGTCCTTTTTGCGGTGCACAATCTGCCAGTGCAGCGCTTCTTGCGGCGACATGCCCTCGGTCGGGTTGCGCATGTCGTCCCCTGCCACGCTGACCTTGTGCTCCTCAAAATAGTGGATGAAGTCCGCCAGCGCGTTGGGATGCTTGTTGAAAATCAACGCTTCGGCCAACTCGCGCTGATCTTGGGGCACTTCGGCGTAGGGGGTGATGTGCGCGGGGTTGACAATCGCCATATCCAGCCCGGCTTGCACGCAGTGGTAAAGGAAAACGCTATTGAGCACGGCGCGCGCCGCTCGGCTGAGGCCAAAGGAGACGTTGCTCACGCCGAGCGAAGTCAACACGTCGGGGAATTCCGCTTTGATGCGGCGGATGCCTTCCAGCGTCTCGACGGCGCTCCCCGCCGTTTCTGCGTCGCCGGTCGCCAGCGT
>JALSSH010000017.1 GCA_026984385.1 Ardenticatenia bacterium
GGTTGTCCAGACCAAGAAGTAGGTTCCCGGCTCGTCTTTGACCGCAAAGCGGATGAAGATGGACGGGTCGGCGACTTCCTGATAGCCCTGGGAGACTTCGTGCGAGCTAAGCGGCGTGCCGCAGCGCGCGCAGTAGGGGACGACCTTGTAGCCCTGGTAGAGCAACCCCTTATCCCAAAATTGGCGCAAGATCCACCACACGCTTTGGATGTAGTAGTTTTTGTAGGTGACGTAGGCGTTTTCCAGGTCCACCCAGAAGGCGATCCGCTCGGTGAGGTCTTCCCATTCTTGGATGTAGCGGAACACGCTTTCGCGGCATTTGCGGTTAAACTCCGCGATGCCGTATTCCTCGATCTCGTGCTTATGCGAAAGCCCCAGCTCCTTTTCGACCTCGATCTCCACCGGCAGCCCGTGCGTGTCCCAGCCGCCTTTGCGCAACACATACGCGCCCTGCATGGTGTGATAGCGCGGGAACATATCTTTGAAGGCGCGCGCCAGCACGTGATGCGTGCCCGGACGCCCGTTAGCGGTGGGCGGCCCCTCATAAAAAACGTAGGTGCGCCCGCCTTTGCGCTCCTCCATTGAGCGGCGGAAGATGTCTCGCTCGTTCCAAAAAGCGAGTTGTTCTTCCTCCAGTGCGTTGATGTTCAGCTTGGGTGAAACTGGCTTAAACATGCTCCCTCCTGCATGAGGTACGGTTGACTGCTGATACGCTTTGCAACCCGCGCGGGCTGCCTTGTTTGCACCACAACGTCAGCCCATAGAAGGCGCGGACTTCACTTGCTTTCCGGCACGCGGTCATACGCATAAACCCGAAAGATCGTCGGCCCCTCCTCTTCCGGATACCCTTCCGCAATGAAAACTTCCCACGCCACCGACTGCACCACGCCGTCTTTATACCCATAGCAATAGGCCACGTTATAAGGCTCACCTTCGCGGATCTCTATCGGGCGCGCCGAATAGCGGCAGGTGCTGCCTTGCTCCTCGTAAAACTGCGCGACGCTCTTTCCGTCACGGGAGGTGCGATAGATCCAATACTTCATGCTGCCGCGTCCCGACGTGCCTTGTTCGATCTCCTCCACGTCGCTCGGCACAGGCGCGCGTAGCGGGAAAAGCAACCCGTGTAGCGGGGCCGCGACACGCACCACCACCAGCGCGCCAAAGGCTACCGCTACCGCCAGCGCCACCGCCAAAGCCCAGCCGGGCACGCGGCGGGTTTCGGTGGACGTTTCGGTTGCGGAGTTGGGGTGTTGAGCCTCTTCGCTCATCGCTCACTCTCCCCAATGTCGCGTGATATCGATCATCACCTGGTCGGTGGGGTTGCCGTCGTCGTCCAAAATGGGCTGAACCGTGATGATGGCATACTGCGAGACGCCGAAGCCGGAACGGTCTATGCGGCACGTGGTGGAAAGATGCCCCTCGCGATAGGTCGTGCCGTCGCGCTCTTGTACCATCGTATATTGCGGCTCGCAGATGATTCCCTCCTGTGCCCCGTAAAAGGCCTCCACGTCTGCGAAAGGCGCGTCGGTGACGAATTGACGATGATCCAGCCCTTCGTAAACCGTCTCCTGCGTGATCATTTGGGCGTTCGGGTAAATTTCGACCTCCAACGGCTTGTTGCGGGACTGGCGATACAAATAGAGCCAAGCCAGCACCCCCACCACAAGCAACGCCACAACCACCATCACCACCAGCGTAAAGCGCACCATGCCGCTTTGCAGCAAACTACCCCCCTCTTCCGGCGGCAACTCGCCGTAGCCGTAATCGGGATCGGTATAGCCCTCTTGTCCTGTCTGTTCTTCGTAATCCGACGTTGGGGTGTGTTGTCCTTGGTCGGCCATGTCCCCACTCCTTCACTGGGTTAGCTTTGCGGAGAGCGACGCGCGGCGCAGCTCGGCGAGCGGATCGTCCGCTTCGGCAAGCCGACGCGCCAGTTTCACGTCATCCCCCAGCATACCACGCAGCACCGAACCCTGCTCAGCGGCGAAGATGCGCTCCCACAGTGCGAGTCCGTCCCGTTCTTTACGCAGCGCTTCCAGATGGTGAGCCGCTTCCTCTTCTTTGCCCAGTTGCCATGTGTCCAGCGCCAGCCACAGCCGCGCCAACAGCCGCGAGGTGGGCTGAGAGATGCGCAAGTTCAACGCGCGTTCCAACGCCTCGACCGCCTCGCCCCACTGGTTTTGGCGGTGGGCGATCTGCCCCAGCAGGAAGTGGGCGCCCCAGTCCTTTGGGGCGAGTTGCAAAGCGCGCTCGGCGTGTTGGCGCGCTTCGTCGTAGCGCCCCATTTGCAAATAAGTTTCCGCCAACCCGACGTTGCTCTGTGCGGAGTTCGGCTCTAGCTGGGCCGCGCGCTGATAGTCCGCGACGGCTTGTTGGGCGCGCCCGCCCATGCGCTGGATGGTGGCGCGGAAATTGTAATGTTCGGCTACGTTCGGCTCGGCGGCGATAAGAGCAGACATCAGCTCAACGGCGCGCGCGTAGTCCCCCGCGCGCAAAGCGCGGATGGCGCGCTGATATTCCACGCGCTGACGTTTGCGCACGATCAGCGTGGCGGCCATCAGCCAGCCCGCCGCGCCACCGCTGAGAAAAAATGCGGCGTCCGGCCAAAGTACGCTCAGCCCCTGCAGCGCCAGCGACGGCCACAGCATCAAGCGCACCACGCGGCGCTTGTGGGCGGGCGTGTGCCCATCCAACCAGAGCACCATTCCCGCCAGCATCAGCCAAACGAGCGCCAGTTGCGCTTGGAGCAACCAAGGGGCATCGTGCCAACCGAGATAGAGCGCCGCTTCGCCCAACGCCACCGTGCCGATAAGCAACCCAAGCCACTTGCGCCATTGCCTCATGGGGTTTCCTCATGTGCCGTTGTCGCGGCGTTCTTTTCGTCGGGAGCGCTTAGGGGCATACGCATCTGGACCATGATCGGCTGTCCACCCAGCGCCTCCCAAAAGCGCAGTCCTTCGGCATTGGCTGCGGCTACGCTCCATTCCACCATCTGCACGCCTTGCGCCGCAAACCAGGCATTGAGCGTTTCGACCAGGCGGCGCGCGATGCCTTGCCGACGGTGAGCGGGCGCGACGAACAGATCGGCGATAAAACCGGCTTCCCTGCGCTCGAAAAGATCGGGGTGCAAATCGATCACCGAGCCGAGCACATAGCCCACCACCTGACCTTCCACCTCCGCCACGTAAGCGCAAGCGCGCCCGTCTCGTTGGGTGCGGCGCAACAACCGCTCGGCGTAGCGCGTGGCCGCGCCATTGGCCGCGCGCGGCAGCCGCTCGTCGAGCTGGACGTGATAGTCCACCAGCGCTTGCCACAGCCGCGCCAGCGCGTCTTGGTCTCGCGGCGCGGCGGGGCGCACGGTGATCGCTTCGCTTTGGGGCACGTCCCCTCCTATAACGCAAAACTCCCATCCCACAGTCAGGGACGGGAGCGACACGCTCTCGCGGTACCACCCTTATTCCTCGCGTGAGGCGAGGCACTCGGTCGCCACGGCGCGCAGCTTGCGCGTATGGCGCGGCCCGGATAACGGGGGCCAGTCCGGCACGGCTTATTGGCGCAAGGTGCGCGTTCGGCTTGCAGCTCGGGAAGGATTTTCCACCTTGTCCGTGTGCCCGGCTTTCACCGTCCCAGGCTCGCTATGCCGACGGAGGCAAGGTGTACTCGTTTCCGTCGTCGCTTTTGGCGATGTGCTTCTGCGCGGGAAGCATACCATAAGGGATAGGCGGCGGTCAAGAGCGTGGGAGCATGTGTATCCGTTCCATGATAACGTCCGGTGTGAAGAGAAAGGCCACGCTTCCGTGCATTTTTCATGCGAACGCCGAGACTGCCCCTGTTTTCGTGTAACGGCTGCGCTATAATCTAGGCGGAGCGCGGAAACTATAGAGAAATCGAGGCTGTCAAGTGCAACACATGGTTTACCCCTTCACGGCAATTGTGGGCCAAGAGCGTATGAAACGCGCGCTTGTGCTCAACGCCATTGACCCACGCATCGGCGGCGTGCTCATTCGCGGGGAGCGCGGCACGGCCAAGTCCACCGCGGCCCGCGCATTGGCCGCGCTGTTGCCGGAAATTCGCGTCGTGGCGGACTGCCGCTTCAATTGCGATCCCGACCATCCCGAATGGTTTTGCGACGAATGCCGCGAGCGCGTCGCCGACGGAGAAGAACTGCCGGTCACTACGCGCCGTATCCCACTGGTAGACTTGCCCGTCAGCGCCACCGAAGACCGCGTCGTCGGCACACTAGACCTGGAAAAAGCACTGCAACGTGGCGAGCGCCACTTTGACCCGGGTGTGCTGGCTGCTGCCAATCGCGGCATCCTCTACGTGGACGAGGTCAATTTGTTGGATGACCACGTGGTAGACTTGCTGCTGGATTCCGCCGCGATGGGGGTGAACGTGGTAGAGCGCGAGGGCATCAGCTTTCAGCATCCCGCGCGCTTTATCCTGGTCGGCACGATGAACCCGGAAGAAGGCGAGTTACGCCCGCAGTTGCTGGACCGTTTCGCGCTCTCGGTGGAAGTGCGCGGACTGAGCGAACCCGCCGACCGTATGGCGATCTTGGAGCGCCACATCGCCTTTGACGCCGACCCGGAACGCTTCCGTCAGGAATGGTTGCCCGCCGAACAAAAACTGGCGCAACGGATCGAGGCGGCACGGGAGATTGTGGACGACGTGCGCTACACTCGCCGCGATTTGTTCATCATCGCCAGCCTGACCGCCAACTTGGGCGTAGACGGCCACCGCGCCGATCTGGTCATTCTCAAGGCAGCACGTGCCCACGCCGCCTACGAAGGCCGTGACGCGATCACCGAACGCGACATTTTGCTGGCGGCTGAGCTGGCTTTGCCGCATCGGCTCAAGCGCGGGCCGTTTTCTGAGGCAAGTTTGGAAAAAGGCGAGCTGGAAGAACGCTTGCAAGAGGCGCTGGACGAGTATCACGATCAGCTCGCGATGCAAGAAGCCAGCGGGACAACGAACTTTTCCCCCGCGGACGAGCAACCCGACGACGGCTCGGAAAAAAAAGCGAGACGCTGACCGAGCCTGCCGGTCAGCCTTCCAACGAAGGAGACGCTCCGCAACCTGGCAAACAAGATATTTTCGACCGCCCGCAGGACGCCCAATGGTGGGAAGGCGGCGAGCAGATCGAGGCCACACGCGAATTTATGCCGCGCCGCCTGGATACGCCCCTGGATCGGCTGACACGCAAAGTGCAAGGTCGCCGCAGCCGCACGCGCACCGAGCGCAAAAACGGGCGCTATATCCAAGCGCGCCCCGCCGGTGACCGCACCGACGACATCGCTTTTGACGCCACGTTGCGCGCCGCCGCGCCTTACCAACTGCGCCGTGAGGCCGAACGCAAGGATCGCCACCTTGCTTATGTGTTGCACAAAGACGACTTGCAGCGCAAAGTCCGCGTGCGCAAGTCTGCCAATTTGATCCTCTTTGTGGTGGATGCCAGTTGGAGTATGGCGGTGGCGGAGCGGATGCAGGCGACCAAAGGCGCGATTATGTCGCTGCTCACCGACGCCTACCAACGCCGCGACCGTGTGGGGCTGATCGTGTTCCAAAAGGATCGCGCG
>JALSSH010000018.1 GCA_026984385.1 Ardenticatenia bacterium
GAACTGGCGCGCAGCTACCCGGGTGTGCGGCTGCACACCCACCTGGCGGAAACCAAGCCGGACGTGGAATATAGCTTGCAGATGTTCGGGCTGAAGCCGGGCGATTACGCCGAGGACGTGGGTTGGGTCGGCGAGGATGTGTGGCACGCCCACTGTGTGCATCTGACGCCCGAGTCCTGGGACAAATTCGGCCAGACCGGCACGGGGATCGCGCACTGTCCGGTTAGCAACGCGCGCCTGGCGAGCGGCATCGCGCCCGTGCGCGAAATGCTCAACCGCCACGTTCCCGTCGGGCTGGGTGTGGACGGCTCGGCCAGCAACGACAGCGGCCATTTGCTCAACGAGGCGCGGATGGCGATGTTGATGCAGCGCGCGCTGACCCAAGACCCGCACGTGCTGGACGCGCGCCAAGCGTTGGAGCTGGCGACGCTCGGCGGGGCGCGCGTGCTCGGGCGTGACGACATCGGCGCGCTGGCCCCCGGGATGGCGGCGGACTTCGTGGCGTTTGATATGCGCCAATTGCCCTTTGCCGGCGCGCTGCACGATCCGGTCGCAGCGTTGCTTTTCAGCACCTCGGTTAACGTCAACTACAGCGTGATCAACGGGCGCGTGGTCGTGCGCGAAGGGCATCTGACCAGCGCCGAACTCGAACCGCTGATCGAGCACCACAACCGCATCGCCCGCGCGCTCTTCAACGGCGAATTGGGCTGAGGAGGTGAAACATGGCTAAGCGTTTGGTGATACGCGGCGGGCGCGTAGTCACGCCTGCGGACGTGATCGAGGCGGACGTGCTGATCGTCGGGGAGAAGATCGCGGCGCTTTTGGCCCCGGGCGAAGAAGTCAGCGGCGCGGAAACGGTAGACGCGGGCGGCTGTTTGGTCTTCCCGGGCGTGGTTGACCCACACACGCACATCCAACTTGACACCGGCATCTACCAGACCGCCGACGATTGGGAGATCGGCACGCGCACGGCGGCTTTTGGCGGCGTGACAACGGTGGTGGACTTCGCCACGCAGTTTGAGGGCATGACCTTTCCCGAGGCGCTGCAAGCGCGCCTGGCTGAGTGCAAACCGGCGCTGATCGACTATGGGCTGCATATGATGGTCACCGATTTGCCCCACGATCCGGCCCAGGCGCGGCGCTGGTTGGAAGAGCTGCGCGACTTGGGCGTGCCCAGCATCAAACTTTACACCACCTACCGCCCGAACTACTACGCGGACGACGCAGAGCTGCTGCACACTTTCCGCGCTATGCCGCACGACATGCTGGCGATGATCCATTGCGAAAATGACGCGCTGGTCACCGACGCCACCCAGCGGCTGGTGGAGGCGGGCAAAACGAGCTGGGCCTATCACGGGCAAGCACGCCCGCCGGAAGCCGAGGTCGAGGCGATCCAGCGCGTGATTTACCTGGCGAAGGTGGCGGGCGCGGCGGTTTACATCGTGCACAACTCCACGCAAGAGTCGGTCTGGACGGTGGCGCGCGCTCAACAAGACCCCGACCAACCACCGCTCTACTGCGAGACGTGCCCGCAATATTTCTGGCTGGACGACAGCCGCTATGCAGGCCCGCGCGCCGAGCACTTCATCTTGCAACCACCGCTGCGCCCCAAAGATTGGCTGGTGGACTTGTTGGACGTGTGGCCGGTGCTCAGCGCCGTTTCCACCGACCATTGCGACTATACCCTGGCCCAAAAAGTGGAGCATCAGGAGTTCACCAAAACGCCAGGCGGCTTGCCCGGGCTGGAAACGTCCTTCCAACTCACCTACACTTACGGTGTACACTTGGCCGAACAGCGCCGAGAAGCGGGCGAGGATGTGCAGCCGATCCCGCTGCCGGAACTGGCACGGCTGATGAGCGCCGATCCGGCGCGGCTTTTTGGCCTATACCCGCAAAAGGGCGCTATTTTGCCCGGGAGCGACGCCGATGTGTTGATCTACGACCCTATGCCGGATGTCACCATTCGCGCCGCCGATTTGCACGTTTTGGCGGGCTACAGCCCGTATGAAGGGGTGCAAGTTAAGGGGAAAGTTCGCACAGTGCTTAGTCGTGGGCAGCGACTTATCCACGATGGGGCGTTGGCAGGCGAGCCGGGGCGCGGGCGTTTTTTGCGCGGGCAACCTTTCCGCCCATTTGGAGGGTAAAAAACTGTAAGAAACGGTGATGACAATACGAAATCGGCGTGGTATGCTAACGCCATTGATGCAGGGCTGGCATGTTGTCACTCTGACGATGTATCGGTAGTTCAAAATTTGCTATAGGAGACTGGAAAATGCGTAGTTTTATGGGTCGTGACATCCTTTCCCTGAAGGACTTTGAGCGCCACGAGTACGCGCGCGTATTCGAGGTCGCCCGAGACCTAGAACCGTATGCGCGTGACCGTCGCAACGGCGATTTGCTCAAACACAAAACCCTGGTGACCGCCTTCTACCAACCCAGCACCCGCACCCGTTTGGCAACGGAAGCCGCCATGCACCGCTTGGGCGGGCACGTGACGGGCTTTTCTGACGCGAAAATGACCCGCGCCGGTGACTTTTACCAGGAAGGCATCCAAGATACGGTCAAGATGCTGGAATACTACGGCGACGTGATCGCCATGCGCCACTTCCAGCAAGGCGCGCCCGCCGAGGCCGCCAAGCACGCCAGCGTTCCCGTTATCAACTGCGGCGACGGCTGGGGCGAACACCCTACCCAGGTCATCACCGACCTCTTCACCATCGAAGGCGAGCTGGGCACGCTCGACGGGCTGACCTGGATTCTCATCGGCGATATGCGTATGCGCACCATGCACAGCATCAGCTACGCGCTGAGCAAGTTCGCCTGCAAAGCCTACGTCATTTCCCCCGATGAAATGTATTTCTTGCCGGAATTCGAGGAAGAAATCCGCGATATGGGCTTTGACTTTGAGCGCAAAGAGCACATCGAGCAAGTGATCGGCGAGGCGGACGTGATCTATATGGAGCCGGTCGTGCAGCCGGACTACACCAAGTCTCGCGTGGAAGCCACCGAAGACAAGGGCCGCACCCCCGCCAATTATCAAGTCACCAAGAAGCTGCTCTTTGAAAAGGCACGGAAAGACGCCATCGTGCTCCACTCGCTGCCCCGCCAAGACGAGCTGCTGCCGGAAGTGGACACCACCCGCCACCAGCGTTATTGGAAGGAAGCGTACAACGGCGTGCTGACCCGTATGTCGCTCCTGGCGTTGATCTTGGGCGCAATTGAGTAAACGAAGGCGCGCGTGAGCGCTCGGTGGGCGGCAAAAGTCGCCCACCACAGCTTTGTAAACACGTTGTGATGGAATCTTGAGGATGAGGAACTGAGCGATGCAAACTTATTTGGCCGGTCGTGACATGATCACGACGCAAGAATGGACCTTGGACGAGCTGAACACGGTCTTCAGCGTAGCCGAAGACCTCAAGCGCAAGCGCGCAATGGGCGTTCCACACCCCTATTTGCGCGACAAAGTGCTGGCAATGCTTTTCTTCTTTTCCAGCACGCGCACGCGCGTCAGCTTTGAGGCGGGCATGGCCCAACTGGGCGGCCACGCGGAATTTATCGACAGCCGCACCACCCAGATCAAGCACGGGGACACCGGCAAGGAAATCGGCGAGATCATCGGGCGCTATTGCGACGGCATCGCCATTCGCCAGACGGACTGGGGACTCGGCAACAAATACATTCGCGGCGTGGCCGAACACAGCCGCACGCCCGTTTTGAATATGCAATGTGACCACTTCCACCCCTTCCAGGCGCTCGCCGACATGCTCACGATCTTTGAGCGCTTTCGGGGCGACGTGCGCGGTAAAGTGCTCAACGTTTCTTATGCTTACGCCAAAAGCTATATCAAGCCCATCTCCGCACCGCAAAGCCTGATGTTGCTGGCAACACGCTTTGGGATGAATGTGCGCTTGACCCGCCCGCCGGAGTTCGAGCTGATGCCCGAGTACATGGACCAGGCGCGCGAAAACGCCTACAAGTCCGGCGGCAGCCTGGAAGTTTTGGATGACTTCGACGCCGGCTTTGAGGGCGCGGACGTGGTTTACCCCAAGAGCTGGGGTCCGCTGTTGACCACTACTGACGACGAAGAAGCGGCCAAAATCTCCGAGAAATATAAGGACTGGATCGCTGACGAGCGGCGTATGGCATTGACCCGCGACGGGATGTACATGCACTGCCTGCCCGCCGACCGCAATATCGAGGTGACGGACGCGGTGATCGATGGGCCGCAAAGCGCCGTTTACGACGAGGCCGAAAATCGCCTGCACGTGCAAAAAGCGGTCATGGCACTCACCATGCGTTAGAGCGCGCCGCGCATGTTGGGCGTGTGAAAGCAAGGATAAAGCCGATCAGCCGCCTGCGGGGGGTGGTCGGCTTTCGTACACTTGCGCTGTTCGGTTTGGGTTTGAGTTGGTCGTTGGTAGAGAAAATAGACGAAGGATAAGGATGGATAGCATGGCAACAAAAACCGCAGTTATCGCCGTTGGTGGAAATTCCCTCATCAAAAGCAAAGACAAAACCGCCGTTGAATATCAGTGGGAAGCCGTCTACGAAACCGCCAAACACATCGTGGCGATGATCCAAGATGGCTGGAACGTGGTGGTGACGCACGGCAACGGCCCGCAGGTGGGCTTTATCCTGCGCCGCAACGAGTTGGCCGCGCACGAGGTGCACACGACCCCGCTGGACGTGATCGGCGCAGATACGCAAGGCAGCATCGGCTACATGCTCCAACAGGCGCTGGACAACCGTATGCGCGAGGTGGGCGTGCATCGCGCCGCCGTGACGGTGGTTACACAGGTTTTGGTGGACAAAGACGATCCGGCCTTCCAAAACCCCACCAAGGGCATTGGCGGCTTTATGGATAGCTACGAAGAAGCCAAAAAGTTCGAGGAGCAAGGTTGGCAGGTGGTGGAAGACGCGGGGCGCGGTTGGCGTCGCGTGGTGGCTTCACCCGATCCCAAAGAAATTATTGAATTGGACGCGGTCAATACGCTGGTGCAGGGCAACTTCCTGGTGATCAGCGTGGGCGGCGGCGGCATTCCGGTTGTGCGCGACGAGGAAGGCGCGCTCAAGGGCGTTCCGGCGGTGATCGACAAAGACCGTGCCTCTGCGTTGTTGGCGCTGGGCCTGAAAGCCGATCTCTTCCTGATCTCGACGGCGGTGGAAAAGGTGGCTTTGAACTTCAACACGCCCGAGCAGGTGGACTTGGAGCGCATGACGCTGGCCGAAGCCAAGCAATATATGGCCGAAGGGCACTTCGGCAAGGGCAGTATGCACCCGAAGATCGAGGCGGTCGTGCGCTTTTTGGAAAACGGCGGCCCCAAAGCGATCATCACCAATCCGGAAAACATCGCGCGCGCCTTGCGTGGCGAGGCCGGCACCGAGATCGTTCCGGCTTAGCGGGGGCGACACACGATGTATGTGACCGAACTCCGTTGTGTTGTGTGCGGGCGCAGCTATGCGCCCGCCGAAGTCCAATACACCTGCCCGCATTGCGGCGAGGTGGGCACGCTGGACGTGCTCTATGACTATCAGGCTTTGGGGCAAGCCGTTTCCCGCGAGGAG
>JALSSH010000019.1 GCA_026984385.1 Ardenticatenia bacterium
AAGACGTGGACGTGCAGGCGGACTATGTGGTGATGACGCTGGGCGTGCCGGAGAATTTATCGCCGGACACAGCCATCACGCAGATCGTGGGGCACAGCACCGAGCGTGTGCGCGAGGCCTGGTCAGAGCTGGGAGAAGCGCCGCTGTGGGCCAACGGCTACTACGTGGTCACGCCGCCGCGCCCGCTGACCGAGCGCGAGATCGCGCGGGTGTTGACCGTGCAGCGCAACGCCCAAAAAACATAATGCGGCCCCAAAAACAAGGGCGAGACGGGCGTTGGAATACGGCTGGATGCACGTGATGGAAGGCGTAAACGCGGTAAAGATTTAGACAGCGCCCATAGGAGAGCGACGTATGTTAACGAAAGCGCAGCTTGTCGCGCGTTTACGCGAGCACTATCTGATCTTGGCGGCACGTTACGGCGTGAAGCGGATCGGCATTTTCGGGTCGTTTGCGGCGAGGCAAGCCACCGAGACCAGCGACGTGGACTTGGTGATCGAATTTGAGCGACCTATCGGCTTGCGGTTTGTGGAGCTTGCCGAATACTTGGAGCGTGTGTTAGGGCGACCGGTGGACGTGTTGACACCG
Source organism: Ardenticatenia bacterium (assembly GCA_026984385.1). Taxonomy (GTDB): domain Bacteria; phylum Chloroflexota; class Anaerolineae; order Aggregatilineales; family Aggregatilineaceae; genus JALSSH01. The sequence goes on from JALSSH010000019.1 coordinate 589, forward strand.
GAGGGGGTGCGCGGCATCCGTGTAGCACATGTTGCCCGTGAAATTCAAGAGAGCATCGAATATGTCTGAAAGATCGCGGGAGAAGGGGGCCGATGTGGAAACAAAACGGAACGGAAAAATTCCGCCAAAATGGGTGGACGGTTTCGTCTATGCGTTAATCCTGGTGCTTGTGGTCACACCACTATTGCTATTGAGCTTGCCGCCGTTGATTTACTTAACCCAGGGCGGCAGCGTCGCCGAGACCGACATCAATTCAGCCGACCGCGTGCTCAGCTTTTTGCAGGGCGCGAGCGTGCTTATCGGCGGGGCGGTGGCGGTCGCGGCGATCTACGGCTTCCGCAACGCCCAAGAGGTGCGCAAAGAGCTGCGCGAAGAAATGGCCCAAATCCGCGCGATGAAAGGTGAGCTGGAAGCCCGTCTCCAAGAGCAAATACAAAGGGCGCAAAGCGCGATTGAGGAGCTGCAACACAACACGCTAGACCTTTCCGAAGCCTACCGCGACTTGCTGCATCGTAACTATCGCCAGGCTTACGCGGTGGCGCGCTCGGTATTAGAACGCGATCCCGAAAACATCCAAGCGCTGTATATTTCCGGCTGGATGAGTATGCAATTTGTGCGTGAGCGCACCGTTGACGACGCGATCAACGACCTAGAAAAAGCGCTTGCTATCGCGCAAAAGGAAAAAACCTCGCCGTTGCGGTTAGCGACCATTCGGGCAGCGCTGGGCGTCATGTATCGTCGTAAAGGGAAAAAACTCAAGGAAATAGACCCCGACGAACGCGATACGTACTTTCAGAAAGCGAAAAAACTTCTTCTGGGCGCCCTGAACGACGCCCCGCGTATGTTGGACTTGTATTCCGAATCCTTCTACGGCCCACTTGGGGGATTGTATCGGGATATGGAACAGATCGACGCGGCCATTGACGCTTACAGAAAAGCGACCGAGATCACGCCCGGGTCGTCGTATCCCTGGGGCAATTTGGCACAGTTGCTTTGGCAAAAGGGAGAACACGACGAGGCAATGCGTGCCTTTAGCCGAACATATCAGGCCGCACAGCGCGAACAAGGTGCTATGCCGGAGGACTACTATCTCCGGATGGATATAGCCATGTCCGCAACGGTGTTGAAGCAGTTTGACGAAGCGCAAGAGGCGCTACAGGAGGCACTCCGTGTCAGCCGAACCGAGGAAATGCTAAACACCTCGCTAGATGGTTGGAAGCATCTGCTGGAGTCCTGCCCCGAAGGCGAGGACTGGGACGAAGTGCGGGAGCACCTGCAAAAAGGCCGAGACCAGGTGCAAACAGCGCTTGCCAAATAGCGCAAAAAAGCCCCACGCACCGGTCGGTGGAAGTGCGTGGGGGCGGCAGAGGACAGAAAGGCTGAGCGCCCGCCGTCCTTCGTGAGGGATTTCAATCGGAAGAATTGTCGCCCGTTTCTGGCCGCAGGAGCGGGCGAAATTTTTGCCCGTAGATGATGATGCCGCGCGGCCCGTCGGTGCGCAGTTTGCGGATCGCCAGCTCCACGCGCATCCCGATCTGCGGCTCGCCGTCCAAATCGGTGAGCTGCGCGGTGATCAGCGGCCCTTCGTCCAACTGCACCAACGCCAACACATACGGCGCGTAAGGCTCAAAGGGTTCGGCGGGCGCGGTCACGGTGGTGTAGCTGTAGACCGTGCCTTTGCCCGAAAGCGGGAAAAGGTCCGCTGTTTCGTCCTCGAAGGGCTGCGGGCGGTTCAGACGCTCCCAAAAAGCGAGTTGGTGTTGGGCGCTGGTTTGCGGTGAGGGCTGTTGCGTGCTCATCGTTGCTCCTGTGCGCTTAGCGCACGCGCTCGTAAGCGTCTTCGGCCTGCGGCTGCAAAGACAACGCCTCAAAACGGTACACGTCCTGGGCCACCATCACCGCCGAGGCGGTGTGTTGGGGCAACATCACCGCGCCGGTGTACGGGTCGCGGGTTGCCAAAAGACGGCTGCGGGTGGTTTTAAGTCGCCAATTGCGCGTAATGTCCATAGGTGCTTTGCGGCGCGCCTCACCCCAGTGAGGCCTTGCCGCGTCCTCCTTTCGCGTATGCTCCCAGGGCCACACGGCCCGTTGCACAAACTGCGCCCACTTTACACGAACTGAGCTTTCAAAAGCTATCAGATCGGGCGATTGACAGTTTTTGGCAGAAGGAGACGGGCAACACACGCCAAAGAAAAACGGGGACGCTCGGTTGAGCGCCCCCGTCGGTTAGCTGAGAGAAGGGTGCGAGGCTTAGCCGCCGCGCGCCGCCAACTGCATTTCCTGATCGATGCTGCGCCAATCCCAGTGCGCGCCACCGAACAGACCGTCGGTCTCAACGGGGACATCGTACCAGGGCTTGATCAGCACGTAGTCAATGCGCATGAAGAGCGGGATGATCGGGAAGACGCCCTCTTCACCGAAGAGCATATCTTCGATGCGGGAGTACAGCTCGATACGGCGTTCCGGATCGCTTTCCTGCGCGGCCTCGATGATCAAGTCGTCCACCTCAGAGCAAGGACGCATGAAGTCGTTTTGGCCTTCGCAGTAGAGCACTTCGTTGACCCAGTTGTTGGCGTCCGCGTAGTCCGGCCCCCAGCCGAGCGTCCACATATTGGGGCGGTCCTCAGGCGGGTTGTTCTTGTCCACCGTCTCCAGCAACACGGAGAACTCTTGCTGCTCGATGGTGAAGAGGTTCGGGTCGCAGCCCAACTCGCGTTCCAGCGAGGCGCTGAGGAATTCGGCCCACGTACCGGCGCCGGTGTAGGTCACGATCTCCAGGTTCGGGAAGCCTGCGCAGTTTTCATAGCCGGCTTCGGCCATTTGCGCGCGGGCGTAGTCCGGGTTGTAGCCAACGCCAACTTCGTTGATGGGCGGGGCGCCGAACATGCCGGGAGGCGTGAAGTGGATCATCGGGACGCCGCGATTCTGGCGCACTTCTTGCACAAAGGCTTGGCGGTCAACCGCCGCCGAGAAGGCACGACGGACATTCACGTTGTCGGTCGGCGCTTTGTTGGCGGCGAAGCCGAAGTAGAAGACGGCCAGGTCGGCAACTTGCTTCAGTTGATCGGAGTAGTTGGGGTCTTCCAGCACGCTTTGCAGCTCGGCGGTCGGCACGCCGGAGGCGTCCACTTGGTTGTCTTGGTAGAGCGCGAAGGTGGTGCCAGCGTCCTCAACCACGGTGATGATGATGCGCTCGACGTTGCCCGGGCCGGCCAGCGCTTCCGGATAGTACGGGTTGCGCACATACACGCGGCGCACACCACGCACCAACTCGTCGATCACGAACGGGCCATTGGTCACAATCGTGCCCACGTCGGTCCAGTTGTCGCCGTATTCCTCGATCACTTCGCGCGGAACGGGACGATAGATCCACATCGGGGTTTGGCTGAAGAAGTAGCCAGCGGCGAACTGCAGATGGATTTCCAGGGTGGTGTCGTCCAGAGCCTTGACGTTGACCACGTCGTAGCTTTCGGGCGTAATATCTTCAGCGGCCATATCGAAGAGCACGTCGCAGCCTTCGACAACCTGCTTGGCCATGTTGCTGTAGTAGGCGGCCAGGCGCGGGTCGCAGGCGCGCTTGATGCCATACTCGACATCGGCGGCGGTCACGTTGCGCAGCATTTCGGCCTCGTCGGTGTCCGGATTCCAGCGCACCCAGGGCACGTCGTCGCGCAAGTGGAAAGTCCAGACCAAACCATCGTCGCTGACATCCCAGCTCGTCGCCAGTTCGGGGACGATGGCGCCGGGGGTCATCGGGTCGTAGTTGGTCAGGCCCAGGAACAAGTTTTCGATCACGTTGATCGAGACCACATCATCAGCACGCTGCGGGTCCAGCGTGGAGATTTGCGAGCTGGCCGTCAAGTAGTTGGTGATCGGCTCAGCTTGGCGCAACGTGGTGGTCAGCGTCACGTCCGCGCTGCTGGCGAACGTCATGCCGCTGGGCAACGCGGCCACGACCATCGTCAAGATGATCGCAAAAGAAAACGCCCGAAATGCATTCTTAAACATCAGCTCCTCCTATGAAGCTCGATAGAGAATTTTCGAATCTTTAGCCGTAAACGGATAACGACTTAAGTCTTCCGCCGACCATTTGCCTCGGCGAGCAGGGAGACCGGTGTCGTGGTTCTCTGCGCCTCCTTTCTGCAAAGACACTCCAAAAGCCTTTCAAACAAGATTTTTTGATGCCCCTAACACTAAGTATAGCGAATTTGGGTGTGTAGAAACAAAAACGCAGGTGCTCATTGGCTCATCAAACGCGCGATCACCTGCGGGGACAGCCTAATAGAGAGCTGCACCGGATAAACGGGTTGGGATAGAGATACGCGGTGTTGGTGAAAGTTTGCATGGTTAGGAATTTTATAGGTTGTGTGATGAGAGCTGCGTTGTGTCCCCGCCTAAATTATATATAACACTCGTCTGGATTTTGCAAGTTTTGCCTTTGTCGGATTTGCCGAAAGGCGCGAGCATTCAGTCCGGATACCAAGCATAGGCCATATGCGCAGCGGTTTCTTGGGCGGTTTCCGGCCCCAGCAGCCGTTGGACAATGTGAAGCGCGGCGTCTATGCCCGCCGTGATGCCTGCGGAGGTGACGATCCGCCCATTATCCACGTAACGCACCCCCTTGACTATCGTACACTGAGGCGCGGTTTCTGCCAACTCGTCGAGCGCGGCGTGATGCGTGGTGGCCCGAAGATCGTCCAACAACCCCGCCGCGCCCAACACCAGCGCACCGGTACAGACAGAAAGCACGATCTCGGCATGTTGAGCTTGCTCGCGGACAAAATCCAGCGTAGCCAGGTTACGACGCTCATGGCGCGCGCCCAAGCCCCCGGGCACGATCAGGATTTGGGCCTGAGGCGCGTCCGTGTAGGTGTAAAAAGGAAGCACGCTCAAGCCGCTGCGCGTGGTGATGGCCGGAAACTTGCGCTCGGCGGCAGTGGTGACTGTGAAGGGCACCGGGCCGGTGGCG
>JALSSH010000020.1 GCA_026984385.1 Ardenticatenia bacterium
TAAGCCAGCGCGGGGCGAATGCCCAAAAGTTTGGTCGGCGCGCCCACGATCACATAGCCGAAGTAGTAGTAGTTGATGTACCCCTTGGCGTACCAGGGGTCAATGGGCGGAAAAACGCTCGAACGCAACACCGCGTTAAAATAGGCGAAGTCCATCGGCTTCTCGCCGCCGAAAGCGTTGTGCCACAAGTCCGGATTGCCCAGCCGCACCCCGATAAACACCGCGTACAACACCAACGCCAACGCCTCGGTCAGCAAAAGATGCCGCCGATTGTGCCGCAAATAGGCGCGCAGCTCCGCACGCCGCCGCCACGCCACCGCTCCACTCAGCGCCACCGCCGCCAACGTCACCAGCGCCAAACCGCCCCGCTCCCACGTGGGCAGCCCCAACGTCCCGCCAACCCAAGCCACCCACGCGATCAACACCCAGGCGGCGATCTTGGCCGTCGGAAAACCGCGATCCGGCAAGGCGGGGAACGCCACAAACAGCAACGGCCAAATCGCCCACCCCACCAACACGCTCAACAGCCACCACACCACCACCGCCAACGGCTGACTGCGGTTGAGCAGTGCGCCCGTGTCAAAAAGCGCCGACCACGTGCCGCCCGCGCGCTGCTTGGCCCACTGCGCGTCCGTGAAGTGGAGCAGCGTCGGAGCTTGGGAAGCCTGCTTAGCCCCCCAGGGGACAATCGTCACAGGGTCAGGGTCCACCGCGTAGCCCGGGAGCGCCGTCCCGACCGGACGCAGCGGCACGCCCTCCAAAATCGCGCGCGTGTTTTCCGCCGAATACGCCGCCGTCTTGCGAAAGACAAAGACGGTCGGGTGATCGTAGACGTGGAAAGCCTCTTCCGCCTCCCAATGCTCGTTGAGCCAGTCCGGCAGATCGTCGGTGGGCAAAATCTGGTCGCGCAAAGCCAACGGCCCCAACTTCGGATAGGCTTGGAAGGTGCGCACCAACTCAAAGCCCAAGCGCCCGTCAAAAAGCGCGTCGTAGTAGCGCAAGGTCATCGGCCAGCGCCAGGGAATGCGCGAAAGCGAGTCGTAAAAACGGTTGCTGGTGATGACCACATAATCGGCCTGATCCAGCGCATTTTGCATCGCGTCGCGCTTTTGCGCGTTGTCCTCGGCCACCATCCACAGCTTCAGCCCCTGGTAATAGCCGATGAACATGTTCATCGCCGCGCAATCATACGTGGAAAGGCCGGAGGGCAGATCGTCGCGGTAAACCACGTCGTCCGGCAACGCGCAGGTCGGCCAGGGCACCGGGTCGTCCCAGTCGCCCTCCCAAGCGATCACCGGGCCGGAGGTGTAGATGGGGTCAAACGCCTCGACGGTCAGGATCACCTGCTCGCCGTGCCGCACGCTCAGCGGCTCGTCAAACGTCACCTCGCGCGGCGGCCCCAACGGGTTCGCACCCTCGGCGAAGTCCGCGCTCAACGTGGCGCTGACCTGCGTCCCGTCCGCTGCGGTGAGCGTGAAGCGCACCGTCTCAGCGTCCGCGTCGCGCAAGGGATCGCCCAGGTGCGGAATTTCCAGTGTGCGGATCGCGCCGTCAATCGGTGCGGTAAAGGGAATCGTGTCCGCCCCGCCGACCGTCCAGTGCGTAGGCGTCTCCGGGATGTCGTTGCCGTGTCCGCGCAAGATCGGCTGGAGGTCAAAGTTGAGGTCGTAGGTGAAAGGCGCGCCGTCGGCGGTGGCGCGCAAAAGCACGGTCACGTCGTTGAGCGCGCCGACAAAAGGCGTGGTCATCTCCCGAATGGACATGATCGGGCCGCCCTCGCTCGCGGTGACCTCCAGGACGTAATTATCCATCCCGCTTGCGCCACGCGACAAGGGGATCGGTTCGGCGGGCTGCAGCTCGTAGGCCTGCCCGTAAGGGTTCTGCGGATCGTTGAGGTCGCGCTGCAAGGTGGCCTCGAAAACCAGTTGCCGCCCCAGCGCCGCGTCGTCGTGGAAAAGCCGCACGCGCACGGTTTCGGGGGCGGCGTCGCGCGCGGGATCGCTCAGTTGATTGAAGCGCACGCCCTCCAGCAGCGCGTCGGTGGTCAGCGTGAAGCCGATCTCGGTGGACTGGCCCTGCTCCAAATGGAACACGCGCGGCGGCGCGGCGATCTGCCCCCGCCCGATGTTGACCATCTGGCGCGTGCCGTCGGCCCCTTCCACCCAAATCCCGAGATCGCCCGGGACGAACTCTTGAAACCAGCGCGAGGCGGCCACGCGCGTCAATTGGTGACGCTCGATGGCGTGGAACGCGAAGCCCTGCCAGGCCGTGGCCAGCAGAACGAACGCGGCCAGGGCCGCTTGCGGCGCGCCGCCGTGCGCTTTCAGCGCACCACGCGCGGCAAAGCCGCGCGTCGGGGCCGAGCGAAGCTCGGCCCTGGCGGCGCGCCGCCGCGCTGCGCTCACCCACGCGCCCAGTCCCCACGCCGCCAACACGCTCAGCGCGGGGTAAATGGGCAGGAAGTAGCGCATAGTCGTCACCCAGCGCCCCCCCAGCCAGCCGAACGCCACCAGCACCCACGCGAACAGCAGCGCGTGCCGAGTCCAACCGCGCCGCGCGCGCAGCATCGCCAGCCCCGCCGCCGCCCACGCGATCCAAGCGCTCAGCCCCAGCGGAATGCCCATGCCCCACAAAACCATGTTGCGCCAGGGGAAAAAGTACGGTGTGCGGCTCGCCCACTGATGGTTGGGAGGCGCGTCCCAGTTGCCGGAGGTCAGGTACGCCGCTTCGGCGATGTCCTCGCGCCAGCCCGGGTTAAATTTCAGCCCGAAGATGCCCGGGCCGGCGAAAGCGTGCGGTTGCAGCAAGCGAAACACCACAAACGACGCCAGGCCCGCCACCACCACGCCGGTCATGGCGTAGGCGGTCAGCCGACCGCGCAGCGCCCGATGCAAGCGCCGGTCCAGCGCGGGCAAGGCGCGCAAAGCCGCCACCAACACAATCATGCCGGCCAGCGGCGCCACGTTAATACGACTCGCCACTGCACCGCCCAGCGCCACGCCGAAAAGTGCATAGTCGCTCAGCTCGGCCACGTCCACAATCAGCAACGCGACGGCGCTCAGCGCGACAAAAAGCGCCGCCCAGGGCGTCAACCCGCCCAACGCGCCACCGACCGCCAACGCGATCCACATCACGCCCAGCGCGCCGACCGCCAGCGACGGTTGACGCACCGCCTGCAAGCCCAGCCCGTGCTGCCGCACCGCGCGCGCCACCCCATAGGCCACCAGCACGGCCAGCCCATAGACCAAGCTCACCACGCCCAACGCCAGCATTCCGCCGCTCAACGTGAAGTCGCGCAGCACCAGCGCGTCCAGCGCCGCCCACAGCGCCAGATGCAACCCCGCCGCCAACGCACCGCTGCCCGCCAGCCACAGGTCCCCGCGCCCGCCGCGCCACGCGCGCACGGCCAACGCGCCCAGGTACACCAGCGCGAAAAGCGCGCCCAACGTCAGCAGGCCCAAGATCGGATAGTCGCGGTAGCCCGCCTCCCAGACCGTGCCGCCCGCCCAGACCAGCGCGTAGAAAAACGGCACGGGCGCGGCCCGCGCACCGATCCCGTCCAGAGCGCGCGCGGCAAAATACAACGCCAGCGTCACCCAAAAGGTGGTGAAGGCGTCCACCGTCCAGAAGTGCGCCTGCTGAATGGCAAAGGGGGCCAGCGCGTAAAAGGCCGCCGCCAGCGCGCCCGTCCAGCGCCCGTAAAGCCGCCGCCCCAGCAAAAAGACCACCACAATCGTCAGCCAGTCCGCCAGCGCCGAAACCGTGCGCCCGACAAGCTGCACCCCGCTATAGCCTTCCCAATAGTTGCGCACCGTGTGCTCGGCGGCGCGCGGCGGATCGTAGGCCTGCAAAAAAGCGTACACCTCCGCAGAAAGACGCGAGCGCGCCACGCCCGCCGCGTGCACCGTATAGAGCGGGAACTCGCCGTAAACGTATAGCCCCTTGCCGACGTTGTTCGGATTCAGCGGGGAGCATTCCGCGTCAAAATAGCCGCCCCGCCCCGCCTCCGACCAGGTCGCGCCGTCGCCCGAGGCCGGATAGCGCATCTCACAACGCGCGCGATGCGCCTCCTGTTCGGCCAGCGAACCGTCGGTGAAGCGCAAAGGGCCGCCCAACGCACCCACCACATCGGTGAGGAAACGCTCGTCCGGATGCAGATGCGTAAAGTCGTCCCAGTTTTGCGCGTCCAAGCGCAACCACGCGCCCACCAACAAAATCACGGTCAGCGCCAGCGGCAAAAGCCAGCTTTGCGGCGCGCCACGCCACAGGGCCAAGCTACGTTTTGAGCTACGGGGTGCGTCCCCGCGATCTTCTGAAAACCTCATGGTGTAATGCGCCCCGCCATCACTTTGTAGATGTAAAATTCGCCTTCGCTCCACACGTTCGGCCCGGTTTCCCAACGGTAGCGGTAAAGCTCCACGTTGCCGCCCGGGAACATGCGCTGCAAATATTGCGCCGTCGCCACGTCGTCCGGATGGTACATCACGAAAAGCGGCTTGGTCGGGTCGTACTCATAGGGCGTGCCCTGGTTGCGCGCGATGACCGCCGGCAACTGCTCCCGACTGACCACGCCGTTCGGCCAACGGATGTCGCCCGCCATCGCGCCCAAGATGCGATGGTCTAGCCAGTGCGGATAGGCGATCACAAAAGCGTTGCCATAGCCGCCCTGCTCGCGGGCAAATTCGCGCAACGGCTTGGCGATCTCGCGGTAGGGCTTCCAGCTCATGGAGTAGCTGAGCCGATATTCGGTGAAGAAATTTTCCCGATCCCAGCCTTGCGCCCAGCCGACCACGCCCGCCAGCAGCACCAACGCGGCCAGCGTCCCCAACGACCAGCGCCGCCAACGCCACCCGCTGCGCTCCAAGAGCGCCGCCAACGCTCCCAACGGCAAGCCCGCCAAAAAGTAGATCGGCGGGATCGTGCCGCTGGCGCGGGTGAAGCTCGGGTTTTCGATGGTGTAGGCCAGCGTGAGCGCGGTCGGCAGCAACATAATCAGCGCCGCGAGGGGAACAAGCCCCCAAACCGCGTCCCGCCGCCGCAAAGCCCACACCGCCCACATCACCAGCCCGAGCGCCAGCAAACCGCCCGCCGCCGCGTCAAGCGCGGGGTTGCCGTGCGCGTTGTTGATCCAAGCGCCGTCGCCTTCCCAGTGGTACATGCGCAGCGCGTCTTTGTAATTTTGCACGAACACGTCGCGCTTTGCCCAAAAGCGCTCCAGCTCCTCGCGGAGCGTCGGCTCATACGGCACGGAGACGCCGTTTTCGTTCACGCGCACGAAGGCATTCTCGCCGAAAAGCCGCCCGCGCGTCCTGTTCCAAAACTGGTCGGGGTAAAGCTGGCTGTAGTGGTACATCGGCACGTAAAGCGCCAGGGCGATCACGGCGGCGGTCAGCAAGCCGCCCAGACGGCGCAAGCTCAGCCGTTGCCCCTGCGCGCGCCACCAAGCCGCGCCTAACGCCAAAACGCCCAGCGCCAGGATCGGCCACAGCTCGCCGAGCCGGGCGCCCAGCTCGTGCACATGGCGA
>JALSSH010000021.1 GCA_026984385.1 Ardenticatenia bacterium
ATTGAGCGTAAACGTGCCGCCCTCTTCCGGTGGCACTCCGCCCGCCTGGGTTGCCTGGATGATGTAACGCCCGTCCGACGGAATAACAAAGGTCAAACGTGCGTTTAGGCCGCCGCCGCTGTTGTCATCGGTGACCAAAGGCATCCGCTCGGCGGTGTTGAGTACCAAGAAGGGGTCAAGCGCGCCCGCCGTGACGATCATGGTGATCGTCACCACGTCGTTAGCGCTGGCATCAAAGGCGTAAAAAACACTGGGCTGAGCAGGGGAGATTTCCCCTTCCACCGTCTGCCCATAAACCAGCACGGGCATCGCGTCCTGAGCGCCTGGAGCAGCCCAAACCCACGTCTGGCCGCTTAAAAGCACGCTCAGCAACGCCAACACATATCCCAAACGCCGCGCTCGTCGTTTACTCATCGTCTCAACCTCCAACCTTGCGGCAAATGTTGCCGCTTCTGATTGTACGGCACGGTACACCGCGCCGCAAACCTGGCGGGCACTGTAATAGGCACAAAAGTATAAACAAAATGCCCACCACAAATAAAAAAACTGCACCTCCGCTCGGAGATGCAGCGTCCAAAAACGCTAAGAAGCCGTCTGTATGCCAAAATTTATCCGTTGACGCGCCGCAGGCTCAAACCCAAACGCCGTGCCTGCCCGTCAATACTCACAATGCGGGCGCGCACTTTGTCCCCTTCGCTAACCACGTTACGCGGGTGCAAAAAATGCCCTTCGGCCAGCTCCGAAACGTGGATCAGCCCTTCCAGCCCCTCTTCGATGCAGGCAAACGCGCCGAAGTCCACTACGTTGGTGATCACGCCCTCGACCACCTGGCCCACGCTGTAACGTTCTTCGACCGTTTGCCAGGGGTCCGGGTGTAGGCGTTTGAGGCTCAGCGCGACGCGCTCTTGCTCAGGGTCAACGTTCATCACATAAACGCGCACTTGATCGCCACGTTTGAGCACATCGGAAGGATGACGCACCCGCCCCCAGCTCAACTCGCTGATATGGATCAAGCCCTCGACGCCACCCAAATCTACGAAAACGCCAAAGTCGCACAAATTCGTGACTTCGCCGGAACACACATCGCCAGGCTGGATCGAATTCAACACCGCCGCGCGTGCCCCGGGCAGGGCTTGGGCCGCCCGTTCGGAAAGGATAAGGCGGTTTTGTTCGGGGTCCATCTCGATAACACGCAACTTGAGATATTGCCCCACACGTGCGGCCAGCATCTCACGCCGCACGTGGCTATCTTTGCTGGAAGGGAAGTCCAAAAGTTGGCTGGCAGGCACAAAGCCGCGTAAGCTGTTCCACTCGATCAGCAACCCGCCCCGATTGTAACCCACAACCCGTAACTCCACAGTCGTATCCGAGTCAAAAACCTGTTGCACCACGTCCCAGTCTGCGCGCGAGTCTGTGCGGCCAGCAGCAGCATTTACTGCACCTTCGGCCAGATAATCTTGCCAGTCGGCTTGGGCTTCTTGTGCCGCTTCGTTGCTCTCTGCAAACTCCCCTTCGCTCAACAACGCTTCCCAATAGGCCTCGTCAGGTGGTGCGGGGGGCGACGACCCGTGAGGTCGAACCTCTGAACCCATCTTATTTCACCTTCCTCAACCCCAAATTACTCTTCTGAAAGCTCTCTTCCCGATTTGGTGGTTGGTTAACTTTTCGGCGTTCCGATAGAGGACAACTGTGGCGCACATTATAAAAATCGGCGAAATGGTTGTCAAACGTCGCGGGCATTGACAGCCTGTGCAGGTTCGCCCGTGTTTTCTTCGGCTGAAAGTGTGCGCGGGGCAGCTTGGGCGCGGGAAAGCGTAGCCCGTTCCATCTCGGCGATCTGTTTTGCCACCGCCTCAATGGCAATACGCTGCTTGCGATAGAGATCGGATTCACTCATCGCCAAACGCAAAGCCACGTCCCGTACCTTGCGCCCCTGCAAAAAACGCATCTCCAAGATATTGTACAAAATCCATTCGGTGGTGGTCAGGCTGCGCTCGCCTTCCGGCTTCAAGTTTTCGATAGCGCGCGTCAAAACCGTGCGCAAGGCACGGACAGGGTTACGGTCTTCGGCCTCTTCGGCCTCTCGCCAAACCACATTCAGCCGCAAAAGCTCGCTTTCGGTCAGCTTCGGCCCACCCCAATAGTCCCGCAATGCCTCGCGTACCAAACGAGTAAATTTCGGGTCGGAGATGATCGCTTCGGTCGGCTCAGGCATCTGTTGCACATGGCCGTAGCGTGAAACACCGCGCAAATGCTGCATCGCGTCCATTTGCGAAGCCAGCCCCTCCAAGATGACGAAGACCTCCGCTTGATGCAACACACCTTCTAACACACGTGCCGCCTGAAAAGCCAGACGCTCGAAAGCCTCGTGCTCTTCCGACGCCAAATCCGGCTCAGGAGCGCGCGCCCACACGCCCAAAATCCCCAGGATCGGCGGCTCTCCGCCGCTCTGAGCCGTGCGCATCGAGCGCAACGGCATCAGCCAATAGGAACGCCATAGCCACAGCTCTTGCACTTGTTTCAGCGGCGCTTCGGGCTGAGAGTCCGCGTTGCCGTTAACCCATGAGGAAAGTTCCGGCGCGGTCAGTGCCTCAGAAGAAGGCGCGAGTTCCCCCACCACCTGCACCAGATGCGCACCGTCACCCTCCACTTGCGCCACAAAAGCCGTCGGCACGCGCAACAAGTCACAAATGGCCGCCAAAATAGACTCCAACAACTGTGCTGCGTCTGCTTGGGTTAACAAGCGCTCGCCTAGATGTTGCAACCACTGGGCGCGTTGCTGATCCGCCGTGTAGATCAGCCAACGCTCCAAAAACGGCAACATCAGCGTAATGGACCATTGCAACAACAACACGATCCCCACCGCCACAAAAGGCAAAATCGTTTCGCCGTCCACGCCCAAGATATTGGTAGCGCGTGGCACAAAAATAATCGCGGCCAAAACAGCGGAAGCGGTCAGCGGGCCGCGCAAGATAAACTCCAACAACTGCGCTTTGATGACCCGATCCGGCTTTTCCGAGCCGAAAAACGAGAGCGGGTAGGCCATGAAGATCAGCATCAGCATCACAACCAAATTGGCGAGATTGAGCACCACCAGCAACGTTGTTTCGCCTTCGTTGCCCAACCCACCCAGCAACGAATAAGGGAAAATACCCCACGCCGGCGCCAAAAACACCACCAACAGATAGGTCATGCGGCGGCGGGTGTAGCGTGTCAAGCAGCGCCGACGTGCCCGCAACACATTGACAAACGCAAACGTCCCCACCACCAGCATATAGACTACATAGACCGGAAAAAGCGGCCCGGCCTGCATATAAGGGAAACGCGGAGCCACCGGACCTGAAAGCACCCCATCGGTGAACAGCGCCAGCGCGGTAAATGTGCCCCCCACCCCATACGCCACGCGCACCGCCAGTTTGCGCCGTCCGCGCGAAGGGCGTCCGGTGGTCGCCAGCAATGCGTCCGAAAGGTGGAGCAACGTAGCCGGAATAAAAGAGATGCCGATCCACTGGAAACGCAGCCAAACCGGCAAATAGCGCTCTCCCGGCTCCAACAACACAAACATATCGGCCATATAGGCGATGGTGACGCACAACAAGACCAAGCCAGACGTGCGGGCTACGCGGTCGTGCGTGTCGCGCGTCAGGTTATAAAGCAAGATCGAGACCGAGACGATGACAATCGTGGCCGTCAACGTCTCATTGATCAAGCCCAGCGTTTCCAACAAATCCGCGTAACGTATCATCGTTCTGGCCCAGCTCTCTCATCACGTCCCCGCACGTTCCGAAGCGCCTCCATATATCTCAACCTAGACGCTTGTCAAAAAAAACGGCGATGTCTCCATTGTCATAATGGCGGTCGTCAAAGCCGCAAAACGTAAACCCGTGCCCCTGAGCAAATTGGATCGCGGGGTAGTTTTTGGTCTGCATCTCCAGCGTCATATGCCCCGCGTGGTGCAACAGCGCCCAACGTGTGGCTTGCTCCAACAAAGCGCTACCGATGCGCCGTCGGCGAAAAGGCGCGCCCACCACAAGATCGCGCACCCAAGCCCGTCCCTCCACCAAACGCATATTGACATAGCCCAGGATGACGCCTTCGGCTTCTGCAACCAAGAAACACTCTCGCTGTTGCCAAGCACGCGCCAGCTCCTCACGAGTGCGCGGGTAGGCCACCTGCACCATACGCGGTAAACGCACCACACGAAAGCGCACACCGATCCCACCGAGCGCGTCTGTGCTGTCCTCAATGTTCATCTGCCACACATGGTCGGTAGCGTAATCGCGTTCCAACGCCAAGCACGCTTGCAAATCCGCCTCACTGCTCAGTTGGCGCACGACAAAACGCCCGTGTTTTCGTTTTTTGCTCATCGCTGCCATGTTATCGTTTCCCACCCGGCTTGTATCCCCTTTGCATTCTACCGATTTCCTCTCTATTCCAACACTGTGGGTTTTACAGGGGACGCCGCACAAAAATATACACCTTTTCTATTGCAAACTTTTTCGTAGTGCTCTAAGGTTGAGGAAACTCAATAGGCGCAAGAGTCAGCAGGTCACCTATGGAAACGCTACAATTTTTGGCATTGCAGCGCTGGAGCGAACTCACAAGCGAAGGAGTGCTCGCTGTGGAACAAGGTGGGCGCATCCTGATCTTTAACTCTAGGCTACGCGAACGCCTTTCTTTGCAAAACCACCCGCAAACGGTCAAGGCATTGCTCAGCCAAGTGCGCAAAAGCGCGCCCGGCTTAAAACGGCTGTTAACCGAGCTGGACACGCCGCGCTCCGAATGGGGCAGCTTGCAGATCACCGGACAACCGGCCCAGCAAATGCTCTGGGAACGTGTTCCCTTGCAGATCGACGATGAAGTGGTCGGGGTGCTGTTGGTTTTCCGCGATGCCATAAGCGAAGGACAACGCGAACTCGCCAAGCAATCCTTCCTCAGCATGATCTCGCACGACTTGCGCACGCCACTAAGCACCATCTTGGGCTTTGCCGAGCTGCTCTACAATAATCAGGGCAAGTTGCGACGTGACGAACAAACCGAGTTTCTCGAATACATCATCCATAGCGCCAACCAGCTTAGCGATCATATCAAAATTGCGCTGGATGTGATGTTTTTGGAGGCTGATTTACAAGACTTTGAGACCGAGGTCGTCTCGCTCCAACACATAGTCAGACACTGGATCAACGATGCCTCCCATCGTCTTTCTGTGCAGCAACTCGCCTTTCAAAACGGCGTTGGGCCAGCGCCTCTGGCTTATGCCTCTCCGGAAGCATTGCACCGTATATTGTATATTCTGGCGGAATTTGCCCTAGAAGAAGCCCCAGAAGCCGACACAATCCGGCTTAATTTGAGCGAAGACGGCCTTTACGCGCATGTCCTAGTGGAACACCGCGCTCCCGAGTTGCGCACAGAGGACATCCCCAACCTTTTCCGCATCGCCTACCCGCGTGACCTGAGCGAAGTGGGCCGCCCCAAGTTGCACCGGATGCAACTT
>JALSSH010000022.1 GCA_026984385.1 Ardenticatenia bacterium
CCAAATGCCGATGTGCGGCGTCATAATGCCGGAAACGTAAACGCGGTGACGGATGGGGTCAACGGCGGCGCGAAACAGCTTGAGCACGTTGTGCGCCAACGGACGCCCTAACTCGTGCGGGATGTCTACCGTTTGCAACAAGGTGAGCGCCCCTTCGGATTGCGCGTAGCTTTCCCCGACGCCCAACAGCGCGGCCAGCTCGGGGCGGCGCGGCCACAATCCGCTCAGCGCGGCAGCGCCCCCGGCCAACCCCAGCGCGCGCAAAAAGGCGCGCCGAGAAAGGCGAACAGGTGGCTTGGTCATGTGTTTCCTCCTAAAAAACAAAAAAGCTCCTTAGCGCTCTGACCATGATACAAGCGTTGTGCAACCCGAACGTTACGCAAAATTTGACATTTTGTAAAATTATCTCCTACAATTCAAATTAACTCCGTGCGAAACGTTCGCACAGCCCCGGTGTTCTACTGATATATACAGTTTGCATACAAAAGCGCATCTCTTTGGACACAACTTTATGCCCCAGCCTAAATTGCAACTTGATCGTATCTCCCTACGCTTTGGTGGCATCAAAGCGCTGGATGACGTGAGCTTTGAAGTCCGCAGCGGCGAAATCCTCGCCATCATCGGCCCGAACGGCGCAGGCAAAACCAGCACCATCAACAGCATCAATGGCTTTTACCGCCCCCAAGAAGGCCGCATCCTCTTCGAAGGGCGGGAGATTACCCGTTTGCCCGCCTACAAACGCGCCACGTTGGGCATCGCGCGCACCTTCCAAAATATCGCGCTCTATACGCACATGACCGCGCTGGACAACCTCATGGCCGCGCGCCATATCCATATGCGCTCCGGCATGTTGCAAAACGCGCTTTTTTGGGGGCGCACACTGCGCGAAGAGATCGAGCATCGCCGCGTGGTGGAAGAGATCATCGACTTTTTGGAAATGGAGCACATCCGCAAAACGGTGGTGGGCACGCTCGGTTACGGGCTGCGTAAGCGCGTGGAGCTGGGGCGCGCGCTGGCGCTCGAACCCACGCTGCTGTTGCTCGACGAGCCGATGGCGGGCATGAACGTTGAGGAAAAGGAGGACATGGCCCGCTTTATCCTCGATATCCACGAGCAGCAACACATGACTATCGTCCTCATCGAGCACGATATGGGGCTGGTGATGGACATCGCCGACCGTATCGTCGTGTTGGACTTCGGGCGCAAGATCGCCGAGGGCACACCCGCCGAGATCCAACGCGAACCCGCCGTGATCCAAGCGTATTTGGGGGAGGTAACCGAGTGAGCGAGCTAAATAACTTTGCCGACCACCCCCTTTTGCAACCGCTCGACCCCGCGCTCGACACGTTGCCCAAGTTCTTCCTAGACCGCGCCAAACGTTACGGCGCGGACAAGGTCGCCATGCGCAAAAAGCGCTACGGCATCTGGCAAGAGTACAGTTGGGCCGAAAGCCTGGCCCACGTGCGCGACTTTTGCTTGGGACTGGTCAGTTTGGGGTTGGCGCGTGAGGACAAGGTCTGCATCATCGGCGACAACGACCCGGAATACTATTGGGCGGAGCTGGCCGTGCAAAGCGCGGGCGGCATCTCCATCGGCATCTTCGCGGACGCCTCTCCCCAAGAGCTGGAATATCTGGTCAACGACTCGGAAAGCGTCTTCGTGGTGGCGCACGACCAAGAACAGTGCGACAAGATGTTGGAGCTGCGCGAAGCGGGCAAAGCACCGCGCGTCAAGCGCGTGATCTATTGGGAAGAGCGCGGCTTGTGGAACTACAACGACCCCTGGCTGTTGAGCTTCCCCCAAGTGGAAGCACTCGGGCGCGCCTACGCTGCCGACCACCCCGGGGCCTACGAGGAACTCGTCGCTGCCGGTCATGGCGACGAGATCGCCATTTTCAGCTACACCAGCGGCACAACCAGCCTCCCCAAAGGGGCGATGATCAGCCACCGCAATTTGATCTACAGCACGCGCCACGTGGTGATCATCGCGCCGTTTTATGACACAGACAACTACGTTTCCTTCAGCCCGCTGGCCTGGATCACCGAACAAAGCCTCGGGCTGAGCAACCATGTTCAGAACGGCATCATCATCAACTTTCCGGAGCGCGCCGAAACTGTGCAACAAGATATCCGCGAGATCGCGCCCGCCACGCTACTTTTCCCCAGCCGCCTATGGGAAAACCTGATCAGCATGGTGCAAGTGCGGCTCAGCGACAGCACTTGGATCAATCGCGCGCTCTACAAGCTCTTTATGCCGGTGGGCTATAAAGTGGTGGACTATCGGGACGCGGGCAAAGAGCCGCCCTTGCTTTGGCGCGCTCTGTATCGGCTCGGCGACGTGGCGATCTTCCACCCGCTGCGCGACAAGCTGGGCATGGTGCGGATGCGCGAGGCGTATACGTCCGGCGCGGCGCTCAGCCCGGACGCGCTGCGTTGGTTTCGCGCCATCGGCGTCACGCTCAAAAACCTCTACGGCTCGACCGAATGCCAAACCCACACCGTCCACCGCAGCGGGGACGTGCGCTTTGAGACGGTGGGGCCGCCCGCGCCCGGGGTGGAGATCAAGATCGGCGAGGGCGGCGAGGTGTTGGTGCGCAGCCGTAGCACCTTCCAGGGCTACTACAAAGCGCCGGAAGCGACCGCCAAAGCGTTGGACGAGGAGGGCTTTTTCCACACCGGCGACGCGGGCTTTCTGCGTGAAGACGGCCACTTGGTCTACCTGGACCGCGTCTCAGACCTGATCCAGCTCGCCAACGGCGAGTCCTTCAGCCCGCAATATATCGAAGGGCGGCTCAAGTTCAGCCCCTACATCCAAGACGTGATGGCCGTCGGCGGGTGGGATACGCCCTTTGTCAGCGCGATCATCAACATCGCCTTTGAAAACGTGGCGCGCTGGGCCGAACAGAACCGCGTCAGCTTCACCACCTTTGTCGACCTTTCCCAAAAGCCGCAAGTTTACGCCCTCATCCGCCGCGACGTGGAGCGCGTCAACGCGACGTTGCCGCCGCCCGCGCGGCTCCGCCGCTTTGTGATCCTGCACAAAGCCTTTGACCCGGACGAAGCGGAACTCACGCGCACGCGCAAGTTGCGCCGCCGCTTCATGGAACAACGCTACGGCGAGATTTTGCACGCGGTTTACGACGGGCAAGAGGAGGTGCGCGTGCGCGCCGAAGTCAAATATCGGGACGGACGCAGCGGCTTTGTGGAAACCACGTTGCACATCGAATCTTTGGAACAAAAAGAGACCGAAGCGCCGTCACACGCTCGCGCCTGAGGTGACCGCCGCACAACCAGGGGAATAATGCTTATGGCCGAATGTAGTGTTTTGGGGAAAGCCTGTCATATTGTCATCCAGGGCCTGATCACGGGGACGTTGGTCGGCGGCATCTACGCGCTGGTGGCGCTGGGCATCGTGATCATCAACAAGGCTTCGGGCGTTTTCAACTTCGCACACGGCTATATGGTGTTGGTGGGCGGCCTGATCTTCTGGGACTTGTTCCAAAACCACCCCCTAGACCCGATGCTGGCCTTCGTCTTCAGCGGCGTGGTGCTGACCATGCTCAGCCGAGGTGTGCAATGGCCGCGTAGCTGGTCGGCACAACGCTATTTCCTCGCCGTGACGGTGCTCTGGCTGGTGGTCGGTTGGACGCTGACCCAAGAGCAAAGTACCACGCTGCGCGCGTTCGTGGGCACGGTGCTTGGCGCGGCCATGATGGGCTTGCTGATCGAGCGCTTCACCATTCGCCCGCTGATCGGCCAGCCGCTTTTCACGCAAATTATGATGACGCTGGCCGTCGGCGAGGTATTGCTCGGCTTTACCCAACTGATCTGGGGCAGCACCGACCGCAGCTTGCCGGTCTTCGCCACCACCAACCCGCTCGGCTTGCCCCAACCCTATCCGCCCTATCGGATTGAAAACGTCTTTGGCGGCACGGTTATTGTCAAGGTGGAGCTGCTCGCGGCTTTTGGCGTGGCGCTGGGCGCGTATGTGCTTTTCGTGCTCTTTTTCAACCACACGCGGCTGGGGCTGGCGATGCGCGCCACCGCCGAAGACCAAGACCTGGCCCAGGCGGTCGGCATCCGCGTTCGGCGCATTCTGGCGATGGCATGGGCTATCGCGGGGATGTTGGCGGCGCTGGCAGGCGTCTTGCAAGGCGGCAGCTCCGGCATCTCGCTGAACATGGCCGGCTTGGGGTTGCGCGCATTCCCCGCCGTGTTGCTCGGCGGCTTGGAGTCGGTACACGGGGCGATCATCGGTGGGCTAATTGTCGGCATCTCCGAAAAGCTCGGCACCACGCTTTTTAGTAGTGACGTGGGCGAACAGCTCATGCCCTTCTTGGTGCTGATGATCGTGCTCTTTTTCCGTCCGGAAGGGCTTTTCGGGCAAAAGCGCATCGAGCGCATCTAAAACCGCACACGCATTCGAAAGCAACGACCGTAAGGACACGAGCGTATGTCTGCAAACATCCGACCGAGCGGCGTCTTTGACACCACCTACCGCCAAGACCTCACCATCAACCGCACGCGCACCGACCAAGTCCTTTCCGCGCTCTTCCTGCTGGTGATCCTGGCGCTCCCGCTACTCACCCGCGAAGGGCTTTTCGGCTCGGACATCGTGCCGCTGCGCTTTATCGGCACAGTGCGCCGCATCGGCATCCTGATGATCTCGGTGCAAGGGCTAAATTTGCTGGTCGGTTACACCGGCCAAATTTCGTTGGGGCAGGCGGCTTTTATGGCGGTGGGCGCCTACAGCGGCGCGGTGATGATGCGCGAAGGGCTGAGCTTTTGGCTGGCCTTTCCCCTGGCGACGATCTTTACCGGCATCGTAGGGTTGGTCTTCGGGCTGCCCTCGCTGCGCGTCAAGGGCTTCTATTTGGCGATGGCAACCCTGGCCGCGCAGTTCATCATCCCCTGGCTGTTGCGCAACCCACTTGCTCCCTGGACCAACGGCTTTAAGCCGCTGGAAGTGCCGCACGTCTCGCTTTTCGGCCACCGCTTCGGCGACGTGGAAATGTACTACCTGATCGTGACCTTCACCGTGCTGGCGATGATCGCCGCGCGCAACATCATCCGCACCCGCACCGGTCGCGCCTTCATCTCCATCCGAGACAACGACCTGGCCGCCGAACTGTTGGGGATCAATGTCTTTACCTACAAACTGCGCGCCTTCTTCCTTTGTGCGCTTTACGCCGGGCTGGCGGGCACGCTCTTGGCGGTGGAAAGTGGCAGCATCACCCCCGCGCGCTTTGACCTGGAAAACTCCATCGAATACCTCGCCATGCTGATCATCGGCGGGGCGGGCTTTTCGCAAGCGGCCTTTTTCGGCGTGGGCTTCGTGCTGACGCTCAAAGAGGTGATCATTCCGGACATCACGCCTTTTTTACGCGAAATGCTGCCCCAATTGATGCCGTTTGTGGACGAGATCAGCATCAACGCCGCGCTGACTCCACTTCTCTTCGGGCTGGCGCTGATCATCTTCTTGATC
>JALSSH010000023.1 GCA_026984385.1 Ardenticatenia bacterium
CGCTCCAACCTACACTTTGGCCGCCACGCGCGGAGACGAAGCAGCCGCTTGTTTTATACGCTCTGGCTGCTCACCATGCTGGCGGCGGTTGGTGTGATGTGGCAATTCAACACGGTGCAAAGTTGGGTGCTGGCAAGCGTAGGCGGAGAACCTACCCCGACTATGGACGCGATCACGCTGGCGCAACTCGGCGAGCGCGCTTATTGGCGTGGCGATATTGAACAGGCTATCGAATACTACGAAGGCGCGGCAGAATTGGCGCCCGATGACGTAGATATTCTCTTTGAGTATGCGCGTATGTTGGTGTATCGCAGCTATGCGGGGCGTCGCTATCGCTATCGTGCAGCCGAGGCCCTGGACGTGGCGCAGCACATGGTGGAGATCGCCCCCAACAACGCACGCGCACAGGCGATGTTGTGCTTGACTTTGCTGGAAAATGATCGCCCGGAAGAGGCGATCAGCGCAGGGTTGCGTGCCGAACAGCTTGCGCCGGATTACGCCGAGGCCAAAGCCTATCTTTCGATGGCCTACCGCAACGCCGGACGCCCAAACCAAGCCTTCCAAAAGGCCGATGAGGCGGTCAAGCTGGACCCTAACAGCTTGGACGCACGACGCGCGTTGGCTTTGGGGCTGGCTTTTGTGGGCGAATTTGACGCAGCGATCCAGCAATATGAGCGCGCGATCCAAATTCACCCGCGCTTTGACGCGCTCTACTTTGAGCTGGCCGTTTATTATAAAGCCCAGCAAAATTACGAGGCCGCCATTGCCGCCTACGATATGGTGCTGGCGATGGAGCCGGACAACGTCAAGGCCTATACGCGCAAGTGCGAGACCTATTTCACCATGCGTGAAGACGCGCTGGCTCAAGAAGCGTGCGAGCAGGCGATCCAGCTCGACCCGACCTATCCGGAGGCCTATCGTCAGCTCGGCATGGTGCGTTACACCCGTCGTAACTATGAAGGCGCGATCGAATCTTTTGAGATGTGCGCCAAGTTGCAAGAAGAACAAAATATCCCGTTGCCCGAACGCGAGATCGAGTGCTGGTATATTCGTGGATTGGCGTGGTCGTTGCTGGCGCGTTGCGACAAAGCGTGGCCGGTGTTGCAAGAAGCGCTCCAGATGCGCCCCCCTGAAAAGATCAAGGGATTGATCAACGAGGGGTTGATGTCCTGTGTGAACTATGAGGAAGAATACGACATTAGCGATATTCCCACTCCTATTCCGGATACCCCCGTGCCGCCTGAGCCGATCGGGATTTTTTAGGGGGCGCTATGTATCTACGTACTCCTAAGCGTTACCGCAGCGGACGACGGCGACGGCTGTTTTCCTGGCGCAAACTTTTTATGCTGCTGGCGATCCCTGCGCTGGCTTATGGCGGGTGGTTGATTTGGTTGCACCAGCAGGCATTGCGTCAAGCGGTGTTACCACAGATCGAAAACGTGGCCCAGCAAGTACAAACGCAAGTGGCGCCCCCTGTTGAACCAACCGCCACACCGGACGTGTTGGTGGCTGAAACAAGCTGCGAAAATGCCTACCGCGTAGGGGACTTAGAAGAAGCGATCAAGCAGTGTAAAGCGCTGGCCGAAGTGAAGCCTAACGATGTGGAGCTGTACTATCGTGTCACCCATCTGTTGGTGATCACGTCCGGTTTTGGCCGCGACGAAGAGCGAATGGGGGAAGCGCTCCAGTTTGCCGAAAAAACGATCAACGCGAACCCTGAAGCGCCGCATGGGTGGGCTATTCGCGCGATGGCGCTGGATTGGCACGGCGACTATGGGCTGGCGCTGGCTTCGGCGCTGCACGCCCGCGCATTGGATAGCACCTTTGCGCCGGCGTATACTTTCTTGGGCGAAATTTACCAAGACCTGGGCCAGTATGAGATCGCGATGGGCTATTTGGAGCAGGCGTTGGAGCTGGACACACGCGGGATCGCTGTTGCCGACACATTCCGCACACAAGGGCTTTGGTATTCCAACCAGGGGCGCTGGGCAGAAGCTATCCAACCGTATCAAGCGGCGTTGCAAAATGCCCCCACCTATACTTATATTGCTGTCGAGCTGGCGAATAACTATATTGCACTGGGGCAGGTGACCAAGGCAATCGAGGTGCTTTCCCAGGCGTGGGATCGCAACCCCGCAGACCCGATGGTGCTTTTTACCCTCGCCAATGCCTATCGGCGCAACGGCAACATCGAACGTGCTTATGAGTTCTATCAACGCTGTTTGGATGTGGACCCCGACAACGTGCCGTGTTTGTCGTATCTGGGGGGGCTGCAGTGGGGAGACGGAGACTTTGTCACCGCGATCACGAACTTACAGCGCGCCATAGACCTTGGCTCGGACGATCCGGACGATTTTTATCAACTTGGGCATTCGCAAGCGGCCCTAGGGCGTTGTGACCTGGCGATCCCCTATTTGCAGCGCGGCTATCAAATGGTGATAGAAAGCGGAGACGAGCGCCGCAAACAATACTTTGAAAACGCGCTACGCTCGTGTGGTATGGAGCTTAGCGTTCCGCAACCCACCCCGACGCCGTAGCTTTTTGTGCTGGGGGCCAAAAGCAGATTTGAGCTGTATATCCAATGCGAACCACGCTTGAGGGCTGCTTTTCTAAACACCCGATCACACGTGTATCCTTCCCGCCAAGTGGCACGCTCAACCGTTCGGGGCGCACCGCCCTTTGATTTGCTGTATATCATGGCGACTTGGCTCTGATGTACAATACAAGCATTGTATAGCTAAAGATGAGTGGCGACAGAACGATGAGCGACGACCTTTCCGGAACTATTCTTGGGGGCTGCAAGCTGATCCGCGTGGTAGGTAAAGGCGGCATGGCGACTGTCTATCGCGGCGTTCAGTTAAGCGTGGAACGTCCGGTGGCTGTAAAGGTACTTGCACCAGAACTTGCCCGCGACCCGCGCACAGTGAAACGTTTCCAGCGTGAAGCGCGCATCATTGCACGGCTTGAGCATCCTCACATCCGCACCGTGTATGACTTTGGGCACGAAAACGGTTTGCTCTATATCGTCATGCAATGGATCGAAGGCGGCAATTTGTTGGACGAGCTGAAGCGAGGGAGGATGCGTCCCGAACGCGCGTTGAGGCTGCTCGACCAGATCGCTTCGGCGTTGGACTATGCGCACGAGCAAGGCGTGATTCATCGTGACCTAAAGCCATCCAATATCTTGTTGGATACACACGATAACGCTTTTTTGACCGACTTTGGGATCGCCAGAATTACCGGAGAACATACTGCCGCCGGATTGACCGCTCCTCAATCGGTGATGGGCACCCCGCTTTATATGGCACCGGAGCAATGGCGTGGCGAACCGGCGGACGAACGCACCGACATCTACGCGCTGGGCATTATCGCCTATTGGATGTTGGTAGGCCAAGCGCCTTTTACCAGCGGAACACCTCAAGGATTGATGTACAAGCATTTGCATGATCCGCCCCCACCACCTGACCGCCTCAATGCTCATTTACCTCATGCGGTGGCCGATGTGTTGGGGCGAGCTTTGGCAAAAGACCCGCGCCGACGTTATATGCGGGCACAAGAATTCGTACACGCGCTTAATTATGCGATGCAGGGCACGCAAAGCACCTCGGCAACGGTTTATTCTGATTCTGCTGATGTACCGCGCCCTGAGACGATGCGAAGGCCAGCGCCTTCTGCACAGCCCACCGTTCCGCCTTCTACGCGCTCAACGGTTGGCACAGCCGGCTATGTACGCGCGCAACCGCCCGCCCCTGCGCCTAGCCGAATCACCCGCTTGGGTGGCACGCGCGAGCAAAACCCCACACGCGAGACCGTTGCGAGCGCTACTCCGCTCACCAGTTGGGGCAAAACAGCCCCCGTCTGGAACGATCCCACGCTTGGAACGCAACTGCCAGAAAGCAGCAGCGGAGGGGATTGGTGGCGAGTGATAAAAATATTCATGGCGGTGACGTTGAGCGTTTTTTTACTGCTGGGAGTGGTTGTGGGCGTCGGCTTGTTGCTTTCTGGCTACAGCTCCTCGGGGGGGCGTAGCACGCCTGCGCCGAGCGCCACGCCGCTTGCAACGGCTGTACCCGCCTACTTGCGCCCGCAGGTGACGCTCTTCGCGCCCGCAGATGGGAGCGTGGTCGGCACGGGGCAGACGGTGACGGTGCAGTTTTCCGCCATTTGCACGGCGGGCAAAGTGACTCGTGTGGAGTTGCGCGTTGGTGGGCAAGTGGTAGATGCGATTGAAACGGGCGGCGTACCTGCGTATCAAGGTGTTTTCCTTTATCATCCGCAGGCCCCGGGCACTTACGAGCTGGAGGTCATTGGCTGGAACGACCAGATCGCGGGGGAAGCGGCGCGAGTAACGATTTTTGTGCAATGAGCGCGTGCGCAGAGCGTTTTGGGGCGACCTCGCCGTTGGACGGGCCACCTTAGCGGCCCGTCCAACGACGTCGTCCGCCCCTCGGCGGCGCGCACGTCGCCCAGCGCTGACGCGCTGACCTCGCGCGCGCCGCCGT
Source organism: Ardenticatenia bacterium (assembly GCA_026984385.1). Taxonomy (GTDB): domain Bacteria; phylum Chloroflexota; class Anaerolineae; order Aggregatilineales; family Aggregatilineaceae; genus JALSSH01. The sequence goes on from JALSSH010000023.1 coordinate 4,503, forward strand.
TTCGCCGCGAACGCCCGCCCGCCAACGTTATAATAGGGGCGTGGACCGGTTTTTGTTTTTTGCGAAAGGTGCTTTTTCGTATGGCGAAATACATTTTGGCGTTGGACCAAGGCACAACTTCTTCCCGCGCGATCCTGTTCGACGAGGTGGGCCGACCCGTCGCCAGCGCGCAGCAGGAATTCGCGCAGCATTTCCCCAAACCCGGCTGGGTGGAACACGACCCACGCGATATTTGGCAAACGCAACGGGACACAGCCCGCGCCGTGTTGGAAAAGCACGGTGTGAGCGCTGCAGAGATCGCGGCTATCGGCATCACCAACCAGCGCGAAACGACCATGATTTGGGATCGCGCCAGGGGCGAGCCGATCTATAACGCGATTGTGTGGCAATGTCGCCGCACCGCGCCGCTGTGTGACACGATCCGCGCGGACGGCTTCGACGCGACCATCCGCGCCAAAACCGGCTTGGTGACCGACGCTTATTTTTCCGGCACGAAGGTCGCTTGGCTGCTGGAAAACGTCCCGCGCGCGCGTGAACGCGCCGAAGCCGGTGAGCTGGCTTTTGGCACGGTGGATACCTGGCTGCTGTGGAACTTGAGCGGTGGACGTTTGCATATCACCGACGTTTCCAACGCCAGCCGCACCATGCTTTACAACATTTACGAGGGGCAATGGGACGAGGAAATCCTCGCCTACTTGAAGATTCCGCGCGCGTTGTTGCCCCAAGTGCGCCCGTCGAGCGCGCTTTACGGCGAGACGGCGGCGGACGTTTTCGGCGCGCCGATCCCGCTCGCAGGCGCGGCAGGCGATCAGCAAGCGGCGACCTTTGGGCAAGTGTGCCTTTCCCCGGGTATGGCGAAAAACACCTACGGCACGGGGAGCTTTTTGCTGATGAACACCGGTGAGCGCGGCGTGCCTTCCCGTCACGGCTTGTTGACCACCATCGCTTGGAAGTTGGGGGACGGACCGACCGTCTAC
>JALSSH010000024.1 GCA_026984385.1 Ardenticatenia bacterium
CAACCAGGAAAGCACCGCCCGCACCGCGCCAAAGTCTGCCGTGCGCAAAAGCAACAACGAGGTGAGCGCGCCGAGCACGGCGTTGATCGCCATGCCTGCCAGCAACAGCGCAATCGGGTTGGTGCGTCCGCGTTGCAACGCCAGCAGATACACGCTCAGCGCGGCCAAGATCGCCCCGCAAAAAGCGGCCAGCGGCACACGCCATAACAAGGCCGTTGCCGGGTCGTCGGCGCTGCGCAAGAGCCACAAGTCGGCCACCGCCCAAGTTTGCGTGATCACCAACACCACGCCCAGGGCCGCTCCTGCGCTCACGCCGATCACGCCTGGGTCGGCGAGCGGGTTGCGGAAAAGCCCTTGCATAGCCGCGCCTGCGCTCGCCAGCGCCGCCCCGACCAACGCCGCCACCATCACCCCGGGCAAGCGCACCAGCGTTACCACGCGATAGGTCGCGCTGGTGGTGTCCACACCGCGCGGCAGGCCCGCATATTGCAACAGCGCGTCCGCCACGTCGCGCAACGGGATAGCGGTGGGGCCAACTGCCGCCGCCAGCACCATTGCCCCCAGCAGGAGCGCGCTCAGCGCCGCGCAAACCGCAACCAGACGCGGCACAACGCCCCAGCCCGCCAGCAAAAACGGCGCGCGCTGTGGCGATGTACGGTCGGTGGAGGAGAGGGCTACGCTGCTCATGGGCACGGTCCTGGTTTGCCGCGCGGAATGGGGAAACAAAAACCCCGCTATCTGCGGGGGTGGGGAAACCGGCTCGCCCGTTCGGGCGACAGCGCGAGGCTCTTGGTGCGGCCAGCTCCAACCCCACTCCGCGAAGGTCGGAAACGGCACACTGTCGGGGTGGGCGTCCGGGCTTGCGCGCTTGGGCGCGCTTACCGTTGCGGGTCAGCGCAGGACTTGCACCTGCTTCGCCATCGCGCGGCGACGTGCGCGCGACGCTCGGCCATCCGGGGCTTGAGCTTCCCCGACAGGGGTACGTTGTCGCAAAGATAGCACCAAGGACGGGACTTTGTCAATGCACCCCGAGTGGTTGTGGAACGCTGCCCATGCCCCGCAAAGGGCGCAAGCGTCCCTTGACCTTGCCGCGCTGTGTGCGGCAGGCGCGCCCGTGCACCCACCGGCGGGGTACGTCCTTTTCTTACGCGCTATCCGCCACGCACGGCGTAAGAGGTCAGCGCGGCCAACACAACCGCATACAATGCTGCGTAGCGCGCCCAGTCGGCGGTTGGGTTCTCGTCCACAACGCGCAATTGGCCGGTGGCCGGTGTATAGTGCACACGGTAGATCGGCCCGATGAACCACGCCAGCACCACCCCTCCGACAAGGCCGCCGATATGCCCGGCGTTGTCAATACGAAAGCTGCCCACCCCGCTCGCGCTGATCACCCCAAAGGCCAAGTCTAGGAACATGAACGCCAGCAAACGGGAAAAAAGTCTGCGCCCGCCCGGGCCGTGCAAATTGCGATGACGATAAAGGTAGATCAGCTCCGCACCGAAGATGGCAAAGATCGCGCCAGAAGCGCCGACCGAAAGCGCGTTGGTAAAGACAAAGCTCGCCAATGAACCGCTCAGTCCGCCCAACAGGTAAATAACCGCAAAACGCAGTGAGCCGAAAAGCGTTTCCACATCTCGCCCGAAAAAGTACAGCGCCATCCCGTTGAGCAAAATATGCGACAAATTCAGATGCAGGAACATCGCCGTAAACAGGCGATAGTATTCGCCACGCGCAATCTGGGCGTTGACCTTGCCCCAACGCAACAAAAAGTTTACCTGCTCGGTGGCGGGTAAGCTAAAATAGTAAAGAAACACCACCACATTGACGGCCAAGAGCACATACATCAGGCGCGGGGTGGAAACGGGGAAGCGAACGGCAACGCGCCGCACGGGGGGGGCGTCAGGCGCACCCGACGGATTAGGGATGTTTTGGGTCATTGCGCGATCCTCGGTTGGTGAACGCTGTTCCACTTGCGGATAAGATTGTAGCGCAAATGCTGCAAGGTGTTGTTGCTTTGCCGACAAAGTATTCTAGATAAGAGTAGGGGTGCATTTTCACAGGAGGCAAGCCATGTCCGATCTCGATCACAACACAACCCCGGATTGCTGCGCAGTCAATGCAGATGAGCCGACAGAGCCAAAAGCGCCGACGTTTGAGCGCCAAAAGGAAGCGCCCGCCCCAAAAGCGTGCCCGCAGTGTGGGCATAAGGGCCGCAAAGTGGATACGGCGACGGTCAAGGCGCTTTTGGCGGTGAGCTTGCGCCAAGTGCGTGACGTTGCCTATCTTTTTTGCCGCAACCCCGTTTGCGAGGTGGTCTACTTCAGCGAAGACGGCCTCCAAACCTTCTCAACCGCCCAGGTGCGCGAGCGCGTTTACCAAAAAGAGACGCTGGCTGACGATGTTTTTGTGTGCTATTGCTTTCGCCACACGCGGGGTGAGATCCGCGAGGAACTGGAGCGTAGCGGCACAACAACGGTGATTGACGACGTGAACGCGGGCATCAAAGCGGGGCAATGCGCCTGTGACTGGCGCAACCCGCAGGGCAGTTGTTGCCTGGGCAACGTGCGCGCGCTGGTCCAGGAACTGGAAGCTGCGCTCGGGTCATAGCGCCCTACGCCGAAACGCGCGGCGGATTACCGATTTTCTGCGTGTTTCGGTGTTTTTGGGTATGCTTGGCCCACTGCCTGTTAGAAAAAATTTTAGGAGTTGAGGCCATGCGAAAGTCTTTTAGGAAAACCGTTTTACTTCTCGGCACATGGGCGCTCGTCTTGGCGTTGCTGCCCCTCGGCGGCGTCACACGCGCGCCCGCCGCTCGCGCCGCCGAGGACGGGATCAACCGTGCGGCGCTGTTCCACGACAGCCACGACGATCTCTATCGCACGCCGCTTGGGGCTGTGCCCACCCAAAGCCGCGTCACGTTGCGTTTGCGCACCGCAGCGGACAACGTGGACGCGGTGATCTTGCGGCTGTGGGACGATTTCGCCCAAGAACAAACGTTGCTTCCGATGCAGCGCGTCGCCACCACGCCGCAAGGCTACGACTTGTGGGAAGCCGCGTTTGACGTGGGCAAGTCCCCGACCCTCTACTGGTATCGCTTCATTGTGCGCAAGGGGAACGAAACGCTCTACTACGAGGACGATAGCCGCGTGGGGCCGGACGAAACCTACGACCCCGCCAACGAAGGCGGCGCGGGGGCCGTCTACGAAACCAGCCCCGATCTCAGTTGGCAGATCAGCGTCTACGCGGCGGACTATTACACGCCGCAATGGATGCGTGACGCGGTGGTGTACCAGATTTTCCCCGACCGCTTCCGCAACGGCGACCCCACCAACGACCCCGCCGACGGCGAGCTGACCTTCTACGACGGGCAGCGCTCGGTTTTCCACGAAACATGGAACGAGCCGCCCCTCGACCCCCGCCAGCCCGGGCCGTATCATGGCCGCTGGAACGTGGACTTTTTCGGCGGCGACCTGGCGGGCGTGATCGAAAAGTTGGACTATCTGCAAGCGCTCGGCGTCACCGCGATCTACTTCAACCCGATCTTTGAGGCGCGCTCCAACCACCGCTACGACACGGCGGACTACAAGCGCATTGACCCGATGCTCGGCGACCTGGAGACGTTCCGCGAGCTGGTGGAAGAAGCCCAAAAACGGGGCATCGTGATCGTCTTGGACGGCGTCTTTAACCATATGTCCAGCGACAGCCCGTTTTTTGACCGCTACCGCCGCTATGAGGCGATCGGCGCGTGCGAAAGCCTGGACTCGCCCTATCGCAACTGGTTCTTTTTTGTCCCGCCCAAAGGCCAACAGCCCTCCCCTTGCGTGGACAACCCCCAGGGCGCCACGTACTACATTTCCTGGGCGGGCTTTGACAGCATCCCCAAGATCAACAACGAGAACCCCGGCCCGCGCCTCTACTTTTATCTGGGGCGCAACAGCGTAGTGAACACGTGGGGCCGTGAGGGCATCTTCGGCTGGCGCTTGGACGTGGGCGGCGACATAGATAGCGGGCCGGAAAGTGACTTTTGGGAAGGCTTCCGCGTGGCCGTGCGCAACACCAATCCGGAGGCCGTGATCATCGGCGAGGAGTGGGGCAACGCCTCCCGCTGGTTGCTGGGCGACGAATGGGACGCGGTGATGAACTACCGCTTGCGCATCGGCATTTTGGGCTTTGTGCGCCAAACGGACTTCCACGACAACGACTCGGTCGGTGACCGCACTATCCGCGCGCTGACGCCCGCCCAGTTCGACGCGATATTGCGCGACATCGCCTCGGACTACCCGCCGATGGCCTTCCACGCCATGATGAACGTGCTCGGCACGCACGACACTTCGCGCTTGTTCTTTGTGGTGGAAGATACACAGCATCAGAAGCTGGCCGCGCTGCTGCAATTCGCGCTCCCTGGCGCGCCCACCATCTACTACGGTGACGAGATCGCACTCAACGCGCCCAGCGTAGACGACGGCGGCACGGTGCAAGACGATCCCTACAACCGCGCGCCCTATCCCTGGCCGGACACCGAGGGCGACGCTTACGGTCCGCCGGACGAAGACATGCTCGCTTTCTACCAGCAACTGGCCGCTTTGCGCCACGCCAACCCCGCGCTGCGTGAGGGAGAGCTTATCACCTTGCGCGCGGACACAGAGCGCGGCGTTTACGCTTTCTTGCGCCTGGATCGCGCGGCGGGCAACGTGGCGTTGGTTGTGCTTAACAACAGCGACCAACCTCAGCGTGTCAGCTTGCAAACCATGTTCCGCCTGCCCGCCGGTTTGACCCTGCAACCGACTTTCGGCGGTCAGCCGATCAGCACGGACGCGGGCTTTGTGGTGCTGGACGTGCCGGCGCTGGGTGGCAACATCTGGACGGCAACGGCCCCAACGCTTTTCAGCGCGCCGCCTACTCCCGCTAACGTCGATGCGCAAGGGCAAAACGGCGCGGTGACGCTGCGTTGGGACGCCGTGCCAGAAGCAGACTACTACCTGGTTTACCGCAGTCCGGTTGCCGAAGGGGGCTTTGAGCGTGTCTCCTGGATTGTGGAAGAGCCGCAATACACCGATACGGACGTAACCAACGGCTACCGCACCTACTACGCGGTGGCGGCAGTCAGCGCGGCGGGCGTGGTCGGGGAACTCAGCGCCGCCGTGCCCGCCATCCCCAGCGCGCCCATCCAAGCGACCGCCTATCTGATGGACGATCAGCCGCAGGAAGTCACGCTGCACTACGGCTCGGCGGCCACCGTGCGCGCCTCGGTGCGCGTTGAGGGCATGACCGAAGCGGAAGGGGCGGCCCCGGGCGTGCGCGCCGAAGCCGCGCTTGCCCCCGCCGAGGAGAGCATTCCCGCCGAGGACTGGGTGCCGATGCAGTACGTGGGCGAGCAAGACGGCGCAGATGTGTACGAAGCGCATATCCCGCTGGAGATGGCGGGCGACTTCGTCCTGATCGCGCGCTTTAGCAGCAGCGCC
>JALSSH010000025.1 GCA_026984385.1 Ardenticatenia bacterium
CTGGGCAAAGCTTGGGCGGTGGCCGTCGCGTTCTGCACAATCCGCGTCACGGTCAGCAGCACGGGGAGCGGTGTGGGCGTCCCCGTCGGCAAGGCTTGGGCCGTCGCTGAAGCGAAGAGATCGGGCGTTGGGGTTGTTGGGGACGGCGCGAGAGTCATCGCTTGGGTTGGTGGAAGCGGCGTAGTGCTCGGCGTGAGCGTATCGGTCGGCGGCAATGGCGTAGGTGTGGTGCTCGGCGTATAAGTCGCCGTCGGTGATGGGGTAGCTGTGTCCGTCGGTGTAGCCGTCGCGGTCGGGGTGTCGCTCGGCAAGGCGGCCTGCGTTGCGGTCAGCGCCGCGGCGATCTGCGTTTGCACGGCGGCCTGCATTTGCGCGGTGGCCGTCGCGTTCTGCACGATCTGCGTCACGGTCAGCAACACCGGCAATTGGGTGGGCGTGGGAGTGTCGCTCGGCGTGAGCGTATCCGTCGGTGTGGCTGTCGCGGTGGGGGTGTCGCTCGGCAAGGCGGCCTGTGTTGCGGTCAGCGCCGCGGCGATCTGCGTTTGGGCGGCGGCTTGCATCTGCGCGGTGGCCGTCGCGTTCTGCACAATCCGCGTCACGGTCAGCAACACCGGCAATTGGGTAGGCGTGGGAGTGTCGCTCGGCGTGAGCGTGTCCGTCGGTGTGACCGTCGCGGTCGGGGTGTCGCTCGGCAAGGCGGCCTGTGTTGCGGTCAGCGCCGCGGCGGCTTCAGTTTGTGCCAGTGCTTGCACCGTCTGTTCAAGGGCTGCCGTTGCCGTAAAATCAATTGTAGGCGAAGGGGTATCGGTAGACGTGGGCGTTTCGGTAGGCAATGGAGTTGCGCTGGGAGTGGCCGAAGGCTGAGCCTCTGTAGGGGAAGCGGTGACCGTTGCTGTTGGCGGAACGATTGTGTTAGTCGGCACAATCGCTACGGCGGTCGGCGAAGCCGTCGCGGTAGGTAAAGCGGTCATCGGGCCGAGTTTCGCGCGGCAGCCGCTTACCAAAATGACCATGCCGAGGACGATCAGCCAAAAAACAACGCCTTTACGCGCCACGTCACGCCTCCCTAAATAACACTTTACGCTATATTTGAGCGTAAAAGGTCACGCCTTATTTTATCTCACGCCATTGCTCAGTATACAACAATTCTGCGCAGAGACCAAAAAAGTTCCCGTGCGAGACCTGCGTCGAAGTGCTACGACAATCGGGTTGCGTTATACTTTGCTCCATGAGCGCAAAAAAATTTCAACGTTGGACCGTAGGCGCAGCTCTGGCGCTGCTGAGCTTGTGGATGAGCGCGTGCGGGCCGGTGGCAAATGTTATCGGCGACCGCCAGCCCCCCACCCCTACCGCGCGCCCCTTTACGACGGCCACCCCGGGCGGACGGCTTTCCGTTTGGCTGGTGACGCCCACCGGTCAGTTTGGCGCGCCGACCGCCACGCCCGCCCCCGTCGGCGGTAACCCCGTCGGGCCAAACGCTACCGCCACCGCACTGATCGCCACCATCCAGGCCGCCACGCAAACCGCCGCCGCTCCCCCTGCCGCCCCCAGCTATCAAACCGAGGCGTGCCCACCGCTGGCCGCGCCGCCCATACCGCCAAAACCAAGTGCGTTCGATGACTATAGCACGGTGATCGGGCGCTATCTTTCGGCGGGCGGCTCGCCGACCGTGTTGGAGGCCACGCTACGCAATTGGGGCGCGATCACCGATCGGGGCGGCGTGGTGCAAGCCGACACCGATCTCACCGGCGACGGCACGCCGGAGGTGATCGTCACGCTTTACAACCCCGCCGTCTATAACGAAGAATCCCAGCTCAACGCCGGCCAACTGCTGGTTTACGGCTGTGAGGCGGGCGGCTATCGGCTGCTTTATAAGACACAATACAGCGACGCCCTGGCGCTGCCGGAGCTGGTGCGCGTCGGCGATATGAACGCGGATGTGCGCGCCGAGCTGGTCTTTTTCGTCCAATCCTGCAACCAGGCCGGTTGCTACAAAGAGGCCAAAATTCTTTCTTGGAACAGCGTTGTAGGCGCGTTCGAGGAGCTGAACAACGGGCAGATTCTCGCTATCAACGGGCGGATCGGCGTGGCGGACGTGGAAGGGGACGGCGTGTTAGAACTCACCGCCCAGATCAATCCCCCGGGCACGGCGGCCAGCGGCCCCCCGCACAGCGTGGTGGACGTGTGGGACTGGAACGGGCGGGACTACGTGCTGGCGCTGCGCGAAGAGCCGGAGGGCGCGCGCTATCGCATCCACGCCATCTACGACGCGGACGACTTGATCAAAGCACGCCAATGGCGGCCCGCCATCCTGGCTTATGACGCAGCGCGCCGCGACCAAAACCTGCTCAGTTGGTCGTTGATCCCGGGCGAAAGCGAGTTTTTGCGCGCCTTTGCCGCCTTCCGCATTATGATCACCTACGCGCTGATGGGCAATGCCCGCGCCGATACGTGGTACGATATTTTGATGGGCGAAAACCCCGCTGGCTCGCCCGGCTATGTTTGGGCGCAAATCGGGCAGGCCTTCATGGAAAGTTACCGCGCCACCGGCGACGCACACGCCGCTTGTGCCCAAGCCAACAGCGTCGCGGCCACCACCAACGCGCTGAGCGTGCTCAACAGCTACGGCACAAACAACCGCTCGTACCTGCTGGGCGATCTGTGCCCCTTTTAGGCAAGGTGAGTTTTCCATAGGTCACCGCTGTGAACCTTCTCCAATTTTTCCGCGAGCACAACGACGAGATCGTGGCGTTGTTGAAAGAACTGGTCGTGCGAGAATCCCCCACCGGAGACAAACGCGCGGTGGACGCTTTGGGCGAGTTTATCGTGGAACAGCTCCGCGCGTCCGGTGCTCAAGTGGAAGTCTTTCCGCGTCAAGAAGTGGGCGATATTATCTACGCGGCTTGGAATGGCAACTTGCCGGGCAAGCCGATTTTGCTCATGGGGCATATGGATACCGTTTGGCCGGTGGGCACGCTGAAAGACATGCCGCTTTGGCAGGACGGCGTGCGGCTTTACGGCCCGGGCATCTTGGATATGAAAGCGGGTCTTGCGCTGATCCTCAAAACGCTGGACTTGTTGCGGCTGCACGGCGAGTTGCCACGCCGCCCGATCTGGGCGCTTTTTAACACAGACGAGGAACGCGGCAGCGTCCATTCGCGCCAATTAATCGAGACCATCGCCGCCAATGCGGGGCTGGTGCTGGTTTTTGAACCCGCCACGCTCGGCGAGACGGTCAAAACGGCGCGACGCGGCACGGCGCGCTTTACCGTGCACGTGGAAGGCGTGCCCGCGCATTCCGGCGAAGAGCCGGAAAAAGGCGTCAACGCTATTCACGAGGCCGCGCGACTCATATTACAGATAGCCGACTGGAACGCACCGAAGAGGGGAACGTCGGTGGCCGTGAATTTGATCGAGGGCGGCACGGCAGCCAACATCATCGCGCCACACGTTGAGTTCTTGGTGGATATGCGCTTCACCAGCCAGCAGGAGGCCGACCGCCTGGTCGAACGCATCCGCACGTT
>JALSSH010000026.1 GCA_026984385.1 Ardenticatenia bacterium
AAACCGAAGGCATTCGCCTGGCTGTGCAGGGCAACGTGCTCCGTCCACCGATGGAGCGCAACGCTCAGATGGTGCGGACCTTTGAACAACTCGCGCGTCTGGCGGGCAAGCTCGGCTTGCCGGTCGGCGAGGAACTGACCGGCGCGGGCAGCGACGCCAACTTCACCGCCGCGCTCGGCATCCCCACGCTGGACGGGCTGGGCGCGCGCGGCGACGGGATGCACGCGGAGCACGAGCACGTCATTCTCCCCAGCTTGCCGCGACGGGCGGCGCTTTTGGCGAGTGTTCTTCAGCGCTGGCAGACACTCGGCGATCCGTCCAAGGGCGAAGAGGTGTCAGAGGCGCGCTGAGGCGATCTGCACACTGCCTACACACAGCTCCCCCTAATTTTTTTTGGGGGGTGGCCTTGGCTTTAGTTTTACAATGAAAACGCTTACCTACGTTGAGGCGACAGAGGGGGCCGACATGATGATCGCTTTGCAAGACGTTTCCAAATATTATGATATGGGGGCGGTGCGCGTTCACGCGCTGCAAGATGTCACACTGGAGATCGGAGAAGGCGAGTTCGTAGTCGTGCTCGGGCCTTCCGGCAGCGGCAAGACCACGCTGTTAAACATGATCGGCGCTCTGGACGTGGTGAGCAGTGGAAAAGTGCAGATCAACGGGCACGATCTTTCTTCACTGAGCACCGGAGAGCGCTTCACTTTTCGCCGCCAAACGGTGAGCTTCATCTTCCAAACCTTTAACCTGTTCCCCAGCCTGACCGCGCTGGAAAATGTGCAATTTGTGCTGGATTTAGCCCATGTGCCGCACAGCATAGATCGCGCGCTTGAAGTGCTGAATAACGTGGGGCTAGGTGAGCGCGTAAACCATTTCCCGCACGAGCTTTCCGGCGGCGAACAACAGCGCGTCGCCATTGCGCGCGCGCTGGCAACCGGCAATCCTGTTTTGTTGGCCGACGAGCCAACCGGCGAACTGGACTTCCAAACCGGCGTTCAAATCTTGGAGTTGCTCCAAGCCCAAGCGGGCGACGGAAAAACGGTCATCGTAGTGACACACAACCGCGAGATTTCGCGCATCGCCGACCGCGTGATTGAGCTGAGCAGCGGGCGCGTGGTGCGAGACGGCGCACCTCGTGAAGGCAAAGCCGCCATTGCCGATTTGCAATGGTGAGGGAGATATAACGGTGTACAACTGGCGTTTGTGGCTCAAATGGTCCTGGCGTGATCTACGTGCACGTTGGTTACAAGTTTTCGCTATTGCGCTGATCATCGCGTTGGGCACGGGCGTTTTTGCCGGTTTGGGGGGAGAAAAATCCTGGGTCGTCAATTCCTACGAGGGCAGCTATGACCTGCTAAACATGTACGATGTGCGTATAGCGCTGGCAAAGGGGAGTTTCATCGATCAGCAACAAGTGTTGGAAGCCCTATCCAACGTGGCAGGCATCGAAGCGCTCGAACCACGCTTGATCACGAGCACCCTGGTAGACGCTTCACACGACGACCAAACGATTGTCGTGCGTGGGGAACTTGTCGGTGTGGACGTGCACAACGACGGCCCGCAGGTCAGCCGCGTATATGTTCCGAAGGGGCACGGGCGCACGCTAAATGAAGCGGACGCGGGCCAGCCGACCGCAGTGGTGGAATACAAATTCGCCAAATACTACAATCTGCAACCCGGCTCTCCTCTAAAACTTAGTGGTGACGGGGCGTTAGAGTTTGTCGGCAGCGGCTTTGCACCGGAATATTTGCTGCTGATGCCGGACGCAGCTTCTTCCGCTTCGATGGGCATGGGCGCAGAATCCAGCTTTGCCGTACTGTTCATGTCGCTGGAAACGGTGCAACAGATCAGCGGGCATGAAGGCATGGTCAATGACCTTGTGTTGCGCGTGAAGCCGGATGCCGACCGCGCTGCCGTTCAAGCGGC
>JALSSH010000027.1 GCA_026984385.1 Ardenticatenia bacterium
AAGTGGGCGGCGTACTAGAGACGCATACAGCGTATAGGCATACGTGCGGCTGCGCGCATCGTAGCGTGGATGGAAATCTGCTGCGGTCGGCTTCAGTTGCAACAGTGCGACGGTCGGCGGCAAATTCACGTTGACCGCTCGCAACAACGCTGCCGGGCCGTGCCGCCAAGCGGCGTCAAAAGCGATCACCTGAGCGCTGGCATGAACGCCGCTGTCGGTGCGCCCTGCGCCGAGCACGGTCACCGTGTGGCCGGTGACGGCGGTCAGGGCGCGTTCCAAAGCCCCTTGCACGGTCGGCGTTTCGCCCGCCTGACGTTGGAAGCCGTAGAAGTCCGTACCTTCGTAGGCCACCTGCGCCCGATAGCGCTTTTTGCCTGGCGGACGCCCCGCATCGGTCATGTACCCGTAACTATTCCTCGCGGTCCACCAGCTCGATGAGCGCCATCCGTGCCGCGTCGCCTTTGCGCATCCCGAGCTTATAGGTGCGCGTGTAGCCACCCGGACGCTCTTCGTAACGCGGGGCCAGCTCGTCGAACACTTTGGCGACGGTGGCCTTGTTGTTCAGCCGCGCCAAAAGCAAGCGGCGGGCATGCACCTGGCGCGTGTTGTCGCCGGAGGCGAGCGCACGCTTGGCGATGGTGATCATCTTTTCGGCTTCGGCGCGGATAAAGCGCGCTTTGGCCTCGGTGGTCTTGATGCGTTCGTGTTCAAACAGGGCGTTGATCAGGTTGCGACGCAGCGCTTTGCGATGGTCGCGGTCTCGCCCTAGATGTTTGGAAGCTACTCTGTGCCTCATAACGATTCCTCGTCGTTTGCGTCGTTTCTAGCTGCCGCCGCCCGCATAGATATCGTGCTCTTCGGAAAGGAAGTTCTTTTCCTTCAGCCGCGTGATCAGCTCGTCCAGCGATTTTTCGCCGAAGTTGCGGATCGCCAGCATCGCTTCCGGCCCGCGTTCCAACATCTCCAACACCTCGCCGACGTTGGTAATGCCGGTGCGCTTGAGCGAGTTAAACACGCGCACGCTCAAGTCCAGCGCCTCAATGGGCGTCTCATACGTTTCCGGCGGCAAAGCATTCGGGTCCGGCTCGACTTCCTCTTCGATCGGCGGCAAGAGCGAATCTTCTGTGACCCCGGCGATAATGACCAGATGGCGGATGAGAATTTCCGCAGCCTGGCTCATAGCTTCTTCGGGGCGGATCGTGCCATCTGTCCAGATTTCCAGGATCAGCTTGTCGTAGCTGGTGTGCTGACCGACACGCGCTTTTTCCACGTCGTAGTTAACGCGGCGGATCGGGCTAAAGATCGCGTCAATCGGCAACTCACCGATCGGCAAGCGCCCACGTTCTTCCGCCGGAGAAAAGCCGCGCCCGGTTTTGACGGTGAACTCGATCTCAAGTTGGGTATCGGGCGAGTCGGCGGTGAAAAGGTACAAGTCGGGGTTGAGGATTTCCACCTCTGCCGGACAGATGATGTCGGCGGCGGTCACCGTGCCCTCGCCACGCACTTCCAGGCGCAAACGGGCGGATTCCGTATCGTAGAGTTTGAGCCGCAACTGCTTGACTTGCAAAATGAGCTGCGTCATATCCTCTTTGACATACGGGATCGCCGAAAATTCGTGATGCACACCGGAAACGCGGAAGGAGGTCACTGCCGCGCCGGGGAGGGACGAGAGCAGCACGCGCCGCAGCGCGTTCCCGACAGTGATCCCATACCCCCGTTCTAGCGGGCTGATGATAAAACGCCCGTACTTCTGAGAGATGGCATCCCCTTCAACTTTGGGCAATACCATGTTATTGGTAATCACGCCCCCTCCTTAAAATCGCTGGGCCACCAACTGCTTGCGGACTCGTGTATTGCCCCCATTAGCGGGAGTAGTATTCCACAATCAGTTGTTCGTTCAGTGGGATGTCAACGTCACGGCGTTCGGGCATCCGCTCGACTACGCCCTTCATCGCCGCTGCGTCAAAGGACAACCATTCCGGCGCCGGTGGGCGGTCTTGGATGTGGGCGCGCAATTCCTGGAAATATTTGCGCTTTTGGCTGCCTTCACGCACGGTAATCACGTCTCCCGGGCGAACTAGGTAGGACGGGATATTGGTACGGCGACCGTTGACGACAATATGACCGTGTTGGACAAGCTGACGCGCGTGGGCGCGAGAATCCGCCCAGCCCAAACGGTAGACGACGTTGTCCAAACGGCTTTCGAGGATCGAAAGCAAGTTGGAGCCGGTTAGCCCCGGGCGACGCAGCGCCTCACGGAAATAGCGGCGGAATTGACGTTCGAGCACACCGTAAACGCGGCGCGCCTTTTGCTTTTCGCGGAGCTGTAGCGCGTAGTCCGAGTTACGCCCGCGCCGAAATTGGGCATCGCGCCCGTGCTGGCCGGGGGGATAGCTGCGGCGCTCGAATGAGCATTTGGGAGAGAGACACCGTGCGCCCTTCAGGTAGAGCTTTTCGCCCTCGCGGCGGCACAGTTTGCAAACAGGACCCGTATAACGTGCCATTGGTTCTCGGCTTCCTCCACACTAGGACAAGTGTGTTTACACCACTCGTCAATTGTCAATCATACGCCAAGGCTTTTAGCTTCGCCCGGGCGGCAAACACAAAGCTAGACGCGCCGTTTCTTGGGGGGGCGCACCCCGTTGTGCGGAACAGGGGTCACGTCCGTGATCGAACGCACCTTCAGCCCGCTGGCTTGGATGGCGCGGATGGCGGCCTCTCGGCCCGGCCCCGGCCCCTTGACAAAAACATCCACTTCCTGCATCCCGTGTTCTTTGGCGTTTTCAGCGGCTTGTTGCGCCACCAAACGTGCAGCGTAGGGCGTGCTCTTGCGGCTGCCCTTAAAACCGACCGTGCCCGCGCTGGCCCATGTCACCACGTTACCTTGTTGATCGCTCATCGTGACGATCGTATTGTTAAACGTGGCGTGGATATGCGCCTGCCCATACGGGATATTCTTCTTGACTTTGCGCGAACCGCGTCGCGGTCCTCTCCGACTCCGTCCCATCGTTTCTTGATCTCTCCTCGATCCCTAACTGCCAGCGATTGCCGCGAGCGTCTGTAAGCCGTCGTGTTGCGTTCTGAAAGCGCACAACGCAAACGCACACGGCCAAACAGCCGCACGGTTATTTTTTCTTCGCGCCGCGACGCCGACCGCGCCCTGCCACCGTTTTACGGGGGCCGCGACGGGTACGCGCGTTGGTGCGGGTACGTTGCCCACGCACCGGCAAATTACGCCGATGCCGCAAACCGCGATAGCTGCCGATTTCGATCAAGCGCTTGATGTTCATCTGCACCTCGCGGCGCAGCTCACCTTCTACGCGGAAACGGCTCACGCCCTCACGCAGCTTTTGGATATCGTCCTCGCTCAGATCTTTGACGCGGGTATCCGGATTGACGCCCATCTGGTCCAAAATCTGGCGGCTGCGGGTGCGACCGATCCCATAAATGTAGGTGAGCGCCACTTCGATGCGCTTGTTACGCGGGAGATCTACGCCCTCGATACGAGCCATAGCACCTGGCGGCGAAGCTTGTCACCTGGAAAGTGACGAGGAAGCCGCCCTGCCTCCTTTCTTGCACACTCCGCAAAACGAACTGATTGAACGTTTGGCCTTCCCTGCCGCACATGGGCGAACCCAGTTTCGCTGGGGAAGCGTTTCTTGCCGACAAAAAGCCGCCCATACAACCTCAACTCACGCGGTCGGCTGGCAGCCACTACAACGATTGGCGTTGGGCTGCGGCTACGGGAGGCTCGGCGGCCCAAACGCGGCTTCCAGTGCATGGACGTGAGTTGGTGAGCTATTCGCCGTCTGGCTGCTTTATTCTTGAAGCATAAAGCGGCCCTGCTTACTGCACTCCGACACTATTTTATATGAAGTGCAGCGACGAACGCCGGACGGGATCGGTATTTTAACGGAAAGCCTCCCACTTGACTAGGGTTGCTTTCTCGGGGGAGTGGATTAAAGAAGGGGAGACGAGGTAAACCAACGTCGTTTCCCAAGCTATTCCGCTCACGTCAGAGATTCCGCATATCCCTGACTTTATCCACTCCCCTCGCTAACTGACCCTTGACGATCATTTGTTCCCTATGGTATAGTACGCCACGCGATGCGGGGTAGAGCAGTGGCAGCTCGTCGGGCTCATAACCCGGAGGTCGCAGGTTCGAATCCTGCCCCCGCTATTATCCACAAACGGGATGCACAAGCGGCATCCCGTTTCTTTCTTCCCACGTCTGGACCGCCCTAGCGCGCAACCCGTCGAGCTTGCAACGTTTGGTAAAGCGCGCGCATGTTGGCTCGGTGCAAATCCTGCACCAAACCGTTGAGCGGAATACGGCTTTTGCCGCACATCTCAATCGAAACTTCGTCCAGGGCCTCGATAGATTGCCCGCTATCCAGCGCACTTTCTACATATTGCCGCACCGTCGCGAGATAGTCCAGGTTGCCCTGGATGATCTCTTCCACTTCGCCGCGCAGCACCACTTCACCGTGCCCTTGCACCACATTTTCAAATCCGCCCTGGCGCAGTGCGTTGAGGCTGGCGACGAAGTCGTCATAGCTCCCGTCTACAAAGTACGGCACAGGCATCATGGTATCTCCGGCGAAAAGGACACGGTCTTCTCGCACCAACGCCACGATAGAATCCGGACTGTGGCCTGGAGAGTGACGTAATTCCACCGTTTTGTTGCCTAAATGCACCGTCATTATGCCTTGTTCAAAGGTCATATGGGGTAGTACAATCTCAACGTCGCGTAACTCAGGGGAACCCTGTTGGGCTATACGCAGCCCTTCGCGTCCGCGCGTGTCCAGCAGATCGTAGCAACGCGCATGGGCGACTACTTGTGCTTCTGGGAAGAAACATGTCCCGTAGGTGTGGTCGGCGTGATAATGGGTAAGGATGATATAGCGCACCGGGCAATTGTGGCGTTTAGCCAGAAAGTTTTTGATCGCGCGCGCTTCTTCAGGGAAGACCAGCGTGTCGATCAGGATCGCCCCTTCAAGGGTCACGATTGCGCCGGCGGTCACCTGCGCATACAGCTCGCTGGTGAAAACATAGATGTCATCGGCGACCCGTTCTCGCTGCATATTTTGTCCGCGTGTCCCACGTGTCGGCTGGCTGGATGAGTCAAACGCATTCAGTATAGCGGGTCGCCGAAGCAGGATCAAGCCTGGGCAGCCCGCTGAGCGAAAGTTCGCAAGTTTCGGGGAAATATCTTGCGGCAGTCAGTGGCTCTCCAAGCCCCGAGCTGAACGACGTTCAGCCCTCAGCAGCGCGGCGAAGGAGATCGGGAAATGCGAAGCTGGAATACGACTTGTTCGGCCTGGCTTTCGGCGAGATAATACTATAAATCAATGCACTAGAAATAACTTCTCAAAAGATAATTAGAGGAGATCGTTCTTGAAACGCCA
>JALSSH010000028.1 GCA_026984385.1 Ardenticatenia bacterium
CCCCGCCATCCGACCGGATACCATCGCTATCCCGCTCGGGCAGGGGCACGAAGACCTGGGGCGCTACGCCAAATCGCGCGGCCAAAACCCGCTCGCCTTGGTGGGCGCAGAAACGGACGCCAGCGGCACGAGCTTGGCTTGGGCCAACGTGCGCGTGAAGATCGCCGCGACGGGTGAGCACCGCAAGCTGGCCGTTTTGGAAAGCCGCGTAGACGCCGAAGAGGCGGGCGGCGAAGTGCATATCCCGTTTTAAGCAGTCTGTGCAATCTCTATCTGACATTCACGGATAAACGTTCAGGAGTGTTGTCATGTCAGAAACAGTAACGACCGGCCATAAGTGGACGATGATCGTTGATCTGGACAAGTGCACAGGCTGTCAGGCGTGCGTGGTGGCCTGTCACGCAGAAAACAACGTTCCCACGGCCAACGAAGACGAAGTGGTGCGCGGACGCGCTAACCACTGGATGCGCATCGAGCGCTATTGGGAAGGCGAATATCCGCACGTGCAAGCGCGCTTTATCCCCGTTTTTTGCCAACAGTGTGAAGAAGCGCCTTGCGAGCCGGTGTGTCCGGTTTACGCCTCCTATCACAGTGAGCAAGAGCACCTCAACATGCAGGTGTACAACCGCTGCATCGGCACGCGCTATTGCGGCAACAACTGCCCGTATCGCGCGCGCGTCTTCAACTATCACGCGCCGCACTGGGACGCGCCGCTAGAGCAGCAGCTCAACCCCGACGTGACGGTGCGCAGCGCGGGCGTGATGGAAAAGTGCACGTTTTGCATCCAGCGCATCCGTCGCGCCGAAGAAGACGCCAAAGTGGAAGGTCGCCCGTTGCGCGACGGAGAGGTCGTGCCCGCCTGTGTGCAGGCTTGCCCAACCGACGCGCTGATCTTCGGCGACCTCAACGACGAGGAAAGCCGCGTGGCGCGCATGTTGCCCGACGAGCGGCAGTTCAAACTCTTGGAAAACCTGGGCACACAGCCCGCCGTGTACTATCTGAAAGGTGGTGAGACCCATGTTGGAGAGTAGCGCCACACAAGGGCCATACTGGGAGCAACCGCTGCCGGAAGACGAGCATCTGCGCCACCAAATGGAGCACTTGCGCGAAGAGCATTTGCTCTTTGACCCGCGCCCGCCGGCGGAACTCAACAAATATGTACTCGCCGCGATGAAAAAGACCGGCCCCCGCTTTTGGCTTTTGGTGTTGGGGCTGGGCGGGATGGTGTCCGTTTTCTTGGTCACGTGGCTGTTGCAGATGATCTACGGTATCGGCATCACGGGCCTAAACCGCTCGGTGATGTGGGGGCCGTATATCGCCAACTTGATCTACTTTATCGGCATCGGGCACGCCGGCACGTTCATTTCCGCCGCGTTGCGCATGATGAGGATGGACTTCCGCCGTCCTATCGCGCGCGCCGCCGAGACGATCACGCTCTTTGGCTTGGCGACGGCGGGGCTTTTCCCCATCATCCACGTAGGGCGCGTCTGGAAACTTTTCTACATGTTGCCCATCCCCAACCAACGCGGGTTATGGCCGAACTATCGCTCGGCGCTCTTTTGGGATATGAGCGCGATCACCACGTACATCATCGGCAGCACGCTTTTTATGTACGTGGCGCTCATCCCGGATTTTGCTATGGCGCGCGACCACACCAGCGGTTGGCGTAAGAAGCTGTATACGGCGCTGGCTTTGGGCTGGCGCGGCAGCGAAGGCGAGTGGCATCGGCTGGAAACGGTCAGCAATCTGCTTTCTTTCGTCATCGTGCCGGTGATGTTTTCCGTGCACACGGGCGTTTCGTGGAATCTTTCCATGTCGCTCCAACCCGGCTGGCATAGCGCGATCTTCGGCCCGTTCTTTGTGGTGGGCGCGCTATATTCGGGCGTGGCGGCGGTGATCTTGGTGATGATCCTGGTGCGGCAGGCGATGGGCATGGGCTATTTCATCCGCAAAGAGCACTTCAACGCGATGGGGATTTTCTTGCTCATTTTAACTTTGACGTGGATTTACTTTTACTTTGCCGAGTGGATCACCAACTGGTACGGCAACTTGCCACCGGAGGTCGCCATCCAGCGCCAGCTAACCGGCCCGCTGGCCCCGCTTTTCTACGGGATGCTGTTCTGCAACATCATCGTACCTCTTGCGACGCTGTGGTCGCGGCGTATCCGCACCAATCTGAAGGCGCTTTTTGTGGTGGCGCTGATTATTCAGGTTGGGATGTACTTGGAGCGTATCTTGATCGTGGCGGCGTTCCTTTCTCGTAACGAGCTGCCGTTCAACTGGGTGGACTACGTTCCGCGCCTGCCGGAAATCCTGATCACGGTTGGGGCAATGTCCTTCCTGGTGCTGATGTACACGCTCTTTACGCGCGTTGCGCCGATCATTCCGGTTTGGGAAGTTTACGAAGGGCAGGCCGTCCAAAGCCCGCGCCGCATCGGGCGCGCGGTTGTGCCGACCCGCACGGAGGCACACTAGGAGGAAAACATGGCCGATCTCATGTTGCTCGGTTTGTTTGACAATGTGGAAATCGTCGCCGACGTGGTGGACGACGTGCGCGCGCTCGGCGTAGATGACCGCCAAGTCGAGGTGCTTTCCAACGTTCCCTATCCGGCGAAATTCTTCGGGCGCAAAGCGGCACGGCTATGGTTTTTGCCGTTCGCGGTGGGCGGGGCGTTGTTGGGGGCGCTGACGGCGTTTTTTATCTCTAAGATCACCCCCCAACTGTATCCGGTCTATGTGGGGGGGCAAGCACTCACGCCTGTGCCGCCTGCGGCGATTATGTATTTTGAGTTCGTCTCACTTTTTACCATGCTGGGGTCGTTTTTGGGCTTCATCGTGCAAAATCGCTTCCCCGTCATGTCCCCGCGCATCTACGACGAGCGCATCACCGACGGCTATATCGGTGTGACGGTGCGCGCGTCGCTGGACGTAGCGGAAAAGATCGTCGAGGTTTTTGAGAAACACGGCTCACACGTCGTCAAGCGTGAAGACGCCGCCAATTTCCCTTCCGGCAATCGGCGCACGTTCCTTTTGTGGGGCGTGGCGGGCGTAGCCGGGTTGGTGATGGCCGCCGCGCCATTGCTGTTAACCTACGACGTGATCCGCATCCCCTGGATTGACAAAATGGCGCACACCGTCTCGGTCGGCTATCAGGAAGGGCCACGCCGCGCCGCGCCCGCAGCAGCGATCCCCCTCCAAGGGCCGGTGCTGATCAACGGGCAACCGGCCAGCGAGCCGCTCCCTGCGACCGAAAACTCGATCCGACGTGGCGAGATGCTCTACGCGACCAACTGCGCCATCTGTCATGGTTACGGCGCGGAAAAAGAGGGCGCGACGGTGGGTAACGCTTACTTCCAAGAAGCGCCCGCGCTAGAAACGGTCGTGGCAGAACTTTCCGACTCGGAAATTTTCCTGACGATCACCAATGGAAAAAACCGGATGCCGAGCCTGGCCGAAAACCTCACCCCGGGCGAAACTTGGGATATCGTAAACTATCTGCGCACGTTGAGCGCCGACGCGACGAGCAACGCCGACGCATCATAACAGAACGCACGAGCAAGACTGTACACTCGTTTAACGGAGGTTAGTTGTGTTGAAACGAACGTGGATTGTGGTCATTGGGTTGTTGGCTTTGGGCTTGGCGCTGAGCGCTTGTGACGCAGAAAGCGAGCTGGCTCCGGAGCTGACGCCGATCCCCACGCTCCCCCCGGGCCAAGAGCCTGCGCTGGTGGACGCTTTACAACAAGCGCCCGCCGCTGAAAATGTGAACGATGCCGCTGCCCCAACCGGCGATTCGATGGCGTTGGGGGAGCAGCTTTTCGCCGCGACCTGCGCCGCTTGCCATATGGAGACTGACACGATCGGCCCCGGGCTGCCGCACATCGCCGCCAGCGCGTCGCAGATCGGCGCCGAGCTGGGCATGAGCGCTGAGGAATATTTGCACCAGTCTATCGTAGACCCCGCCGCGTATGTGGTGGAAGGCTTCCAGCCGATCATGCCCCCGGGCTACGGCGATCAGTACACCGAGGACGAAATTCAGGCGCTGATCACCTACATCTTGGCTCAGAACGAAGTAGAAGCACATGATGGGGCGGCGATGGGTGATGAAGACGCAGCAGATGCGGAAGCTCCCGCTGCCGACGACGGCGCGATGGATGAGGCGAACGCCGATGAGGATATGGTGGTGGACGAAGAACTCGCGGCACAAGGTGAGCAGCTTTTCGCCCAAACTTGTATGGCTTGTCATATGGACGTGGACACGATCGGCCCCGGGCTGTCTCACATCGCCGCCAGCGCGCCGGAGATCGCCGCTGAGTTGGGCATGAGCACCGAGGAATATCTGCACCAGTCTATCGTAGACCCCGCCGCGTATGTGGTGGAAGGCTTCCAGCCGATCATGCCCCCCGCTTATGGTGACCAGTATACGGAGGACGAAATCCAGGCACTGATTGCTTACCTTCTTTCGCAAGGTGGCGAAGCCGCAGACAGCGCCGAATAATCCGCGCGCGTAACCCGAATACGTACCCTCAATGAGGTGGCGTCTATCAACGTGACGCCGCCTCTTGTGTTCTTGCGGGAGGTTAATCAATATTTTCTGATAGGCTCTGTGACGCTTGGCAGGCGGCTTTGTGCCATGCTTCACGTGTGCGGCGCGGTGATGTGCGCGATAATGCGGATATGCGGAAAGCCGAATATATCGGCGCAGGTTGTAACTTCGTCAAGGAGATCGCATGTCCACACGTACAAGATTTTTATTGTTTTGGGGCATGGCGCTGTTGCTTTTGAGCGTGCTTTTGCCCTGGTTTGCTGTTTCTCCTGCCAACGCACAATGTGGCGCGAATGCGTCCTCTTGTAAACGTTGTCACCAGGGGGAAAAAGCGTATCCGGTTAACGACATGGGACAATGGCACATTGACCATGCCGACAGTGATTTTTGCCAACTATGTCATGGGGGCGACAAAACCGCCGACGACGCAGACGTGGCCCATCAAGGCATGTTCGACCCGCTCGGCGAGCGTGGGCAGGCGCGTTGTGCGGCGTGTCATCCCGCCGACGTGGACAATTTTCTGCAAGCCTACCAGGACTTAGCCGCCAATCCGGAGGGCGCAGCGCCTGCGTCGTCGGAAGCTCCGGCGGTCGCTGCCGAAGAAGGCTACGACTGGCGCAACATTGTTCTTTCCTGGGCGGCGGGCAGCCTGACCGTGATCGCCGGTCTGGCCGTGTGGCAAGGCGAACAATTGGGGCGACGCTGGCTTCGTAAGGAGGACGAGTGATCATGCGCAAAATTTTCCACGCGCTACGACAAGATTTGTGGTCACCGTACACGGCGGGCGCGTTGCTCGGCATCGTGGCGGTGCTTTCGGTGTGGGTGGCCGGGCATCCGGTTGGTGCTTCCGGCGCGTTTCAG